>DASWQD010000120.1:0-4167 GCA_036398255.1 Gemmatimonadaceae bacterium
GCTCAACGACAAGGAGCAGAAGATCGCACGTCCGCGCCAGATCTACACCGGCCCTGACGAGAGACCGTACAAGCGGTCAATCGAGCACCGGCACAACGTCGCGCAGAGGCAGAAAGACGCCCTGCGTCAGTAGCCTGTAACGCCTTCCGCCTTCAGCAGAGCGATCTTCTTTTCAATTCCGCCAGTGTAGCCACCGAGTCCGTCAGACGCGACGACTCGGTGGCAGGGAACGACGACCGGAACTGGATTGGCTCCGCACGCCTGAGCCACTGCCCGGAACGCGTTCGGGCGCCCGATGTTCCGGGCCACGTCTCCATATGAAAGCGTTTCGCCCGCCGGGATCCGGAGCATCTCCTTCCAGACCGCCAGCTGAAACGGCGTTCCGTGAAGATCGAGGGGCAGGTCGTCGGTCAGGTCTTTTCCCGCGATGCGCCGCTCGACACTCCGGCGCAGTCCGGACATCTTCCGATCGTCGCGCTCCACAGTCGCGGAGGGAAAGGACGACTCGAGCCGTCTCACCAGCTCAGACTCACTCCTTCCCGTCGAGACCATGCACAATCCTCGCGGGCTCGCGGCGACGAGCAGCTTTCCGAGGGGACAATCAGACGTAGTGTACGTAATTTCCATCCTGGGCCCTCACACCGGAGACAATCCGTTTCTACCAGACGAAAAGTTAGACGATTGAAGGCATATCGGACATCGCTGCTCCTGGTGGCGGCGCTGCTTGCATTTCCGACAGCCCTCTTCTCGCACGCGAAGCTGGTTCGAAGCAATCCGGCATCGGGATCGGCACTCGACAGGGCGCCGGCGCGGATTGCCCTCACGTTCACGGAAAGGCCGGAGCTCTCACTCTCGAGGGTGGCGCTTGTCGGCCCGGCAGGTGACACGATCACGCTCGCTCTCACCCGCGACTCGAGCGATGCCAACACCCTCAATGCCCAGGTGCCGATCGGGATCATTCCTGGAGATTACCGCGTAAGCTGGCGGGCGGCGGGGAGTGACGGCCATCCGTCGAGGGGCGTAATCGAGTTCGCCGTCAGAGCGGCGAGGCCGCTGGCGCAAACGGCGCCGCCCGCCGCAGCGTCGCCGGTGCCCGAAGATCCCGCTGCGAGCGTGGCGGTTGGTGGCGCGCTCGAAGCGATCTTCGCACGCTGGCTCGCTTTCATCTCGACGTTTCTCGTGATCGGCGCGGTGGCGTTCCGATTCCTCGTTCTCCGGCGGATAAGTCCAGCCGGGGGAGGACTCTTCACCGAAATCGCCGAGACCAACGCCGCTACGCTCGGCATCGCCGCGGCGGCCGGAGCAATTCTCGGAGCGATGCTCAGGATAAATCGCGCGAGCAGTGACATGCCTGACGTATCTCTCGATTCCATGATGCTGGATTCGATCTGGGGATTTTCGATCCTGATGCAGATCGCGGGCGCGATCGCGGTAATCGTCTCGCTGTACTGGGTGCACAAGGTGCGTGAGGAAAAGCGGAGTGTCGCATGGCGCGCGGCAATGATATCCGCGGCTGCCCTGGCGATCGGGCCTGCTCTCGGCGGGCATGCTCTCGCCGGCAAGCCGGTGATCGTATCAGTCATCGCCGACATCGTGCACATCGCGGCCGGATCGGTGTGGCTTGGAAGTCTCGCTGCCATCATGATGGTCGGTATCTCCGCAGCGCTGAAGACACCCGACACGATCCGCCCGGGTGAGCGCGTTGCATCGATGATCAATGTCTTTTCACCAGTCGCGCTCGTGTGCGGAGGAATAGTCGTCGCAACGGGTAGCATAGCGGCGATATTTCATCTGCCGGCGCTGCGATCGTTGTGGACGACTCCCTACGGCGCGACGCTCATGCTCAAGCTCTTCTTCGTCGCGCTCCTCTTCGGCGCGGGCGCGTGGAACTGGAAGCGAATGAAGCCGCGACTCACGGGTGACGACGCGATTCCGCCAATGCGCAGCTCGGCGACGCTGGAGCTGGTGATTGCATCGGTGGTCCTGAGCATCACCGCGATACTCGTTGCGCTGGAGCTTCCCTAGACGCGGTCGAGCAGCGCCTTGAAACGCGAGTCGCTGCGGAGAGAGTTAAGGTCCGAATCGTGCTCGATCCACTCCCGGTGGCCGTAACCCTTGTCGATTGCGCGCTCGAGGCACTTGAGCGCTTCGTCTTTCATTCCCTCGATCGAATAAACGCAGGCGACGTTATACAGGAGCTGCGGGTCCTCGGGATCGATCGCCAGCGATCGCTTTGCCCACTCCACCGCATTGTCGGTTTCGCCAAGGTTCGACCATATCGTTGCACCAAGGTTGAGCGCACGCGCATCGTCGGGATTCGTGTCGAGCCATTTCTCGATCGCAGCGATCGCGCGGCGTGATGCCTTGCTCGCTTCACCGATTCTCCCCTGCTGGGTGTATGCGGCTGCCAGGAAAGCCCGTGCCTGGTAGTCATCGGGACGGAGTGTGGCGGCGCGCTCGAACAGGGGGGCTGCCTCGTACGCCATTCCCTGAGCGAGGAATGCACGCGCGTAGAAGTACGGAGCCTCGTAGAGCTTCGGATCGAGACGCATGGCCGTCTCGAATTCCTCCTGCGCCAGGTCATATCTCTTGCTCAGCGAGTACGAAAGTCCTCTCGCCGAGTGTGCTTCAGCGAGATCCGGATCGAGATCGAGGGCCTTCTGGCTCGCCTTGTCGGCCTGCTTCAGATTGGACTCGCGCGCATCGAAGTACATGAACAAGATCGAGCAGCAGTCGGCGATTCCCGCGTAGGCACGGGCATAATTCGGGTCGACCTCGATCGCGCGCGTGAACATCTGCCGGGCGAACTCCATGCTCGTGCGCCGGTGCTGGTGAAAAAACGTCCTGCCGCGAAGGTAGTAATCGTAGGCCTGAACGTTGTCCGTCGAGACTTTCTCGATCGCCTTCTTTTCCTCTTCACTCAGAACGATTCTGAGCGCCTTCACGATGTTCTGCGCTATCTCGTCCTGGATGGCGAACACATCCTCGATCTCGCGATCGTATCTGTCCGACCACAGCTGAAGGCCGTTGGCGACGTTTATGAGCTGCGCGCTCAGGCGGATCTTGTTGCCCATCTTGCGCACGCTGCCTTCGAGGACGGCCGATACCTCGAGCTTTCGCCCGATCTCGCGGATGTCCTCGGTGGTGCCCTTGAACCCGAAAGTCGATGTGCGCGACGCGACGCCGAGTGATTTGATTTTCGAGAGAGCGTTGATGATCTCTTCAGCCATGCCGTCGGTGAAGTACTCGTTCTCCGCGTCGGCGCTCGTATTCGTGAAGGGGAGAACGGCGATGGATTTCACGGCCTGCACTCCTTCCGGCGCAGGCGTCTGCGTGGGCGTGATGACGACCGCGGGGACCATCGCCTTCGCAAACTCGCCCGACGTGGAGAAGCGACGTGCGGCGTCCTGGGACATCGCCTTGGCGACTGCCGCGTCCGTCTCCTCGGGAACGTCCCGCACCTTGTTTCGAAGGTTGGGAACCGGCTCAGTGAAGCGCTTGTTGAGCACTGCCTGCGCCGTCGGTCCGCTGAACGGCCTCTCTCCGCTCAGCATCTCGTAAACGACGCATCCCAGACTGTACTGGTCGCTGCGCCCGTCGATCTCGACCTCACCAGCGGCCTGCTCGGGACTGACATACGCGGGAGTTCCGACGACCATTCCGATCTGCGTCAGCGTCTCGTTGCTCGCAGCGGTGAGTGCCTTGGCGATTCCGAAATCCATCACCATCGCCTCACCTTCGTTGATCATGATGTTCTCGGGCTTGATGTCCCGGTGAACGATCTTGTTGCGGTTTGCGTAATCGAGAGCGCCTGCCACTGAACGCGCGATCGAGCATGCCTGGTCGATCGGGATCCGGCCCTCGCGCGTCATCAGATCGCGCAGGGACTCGCCTTCGATGTACGGCATGACATAGTAGAGAAACCCTTCGGCTTCGCCCGAGTCGAACAACGGAAGGATGTGCGGATGGTTCAGCCTGGCCGCGAGCCGGATCTCGCGCAGAAAGCGATCCGCGCCAAGGGCCGAGGAAAGGTCGGGATGGAGAACTTTCACCGCGACGTCGCGCCCATGCCGCAGGTCTTCCGCGAGAAACACGGTGGCCATTCCGCCCCGTCCAAGCTCCCGGTTGATCTTGTATTTGCCCTTCAGTGCTTCCGTCAGCTGCTCC
>DASWQD010000121.1:0-4451 GCA_036398255.1 Gemmatimonadaceae bacterium
TCGATCGCGTTGTTGAAATGGGTAATTGCCCTTCTCAGGTTGTCCACGCCGCGAGCATTCCAGAAATAGCGGCCGCGCAGATATGCGTCGTATGCAGTCACATTCTGCGTTCCGGAGCTCAGCTTCGCATCGCCCTGTTTCTGTGTGAGACGGACCTCGAGAGCACGAGCGATCGACCGTGCGATCTCTTCCTGCACTGCGAACACATCATTCGTGGTTCGCTCGTAGCTGTCGGACCAGAGTGAAAGCCCGTCACGCGTGCTCGTGAGCTGGCCTGTGACTCTCAGTCGTCCCCCAGCCCGTCGCACCGTTCCTTCAAGTACCGCCTCGACGTTCAGGCGGCGCCCGATTTCCTCTACGTCGACATCCTTGCGGCCCTTGAATGTGTACGAGGAAGTCCGGGATGCCACCCGCAAGCCGGGAATCTTGTTGAGAGCATTCGCCAGCTCATCGCTCATCCCGTCGCTGAAATACTCGTCCTGACTCGTTCCGCCGACATTCACGAGGGGCAGCACCGCAACGGATCTGATCTCGCCGTCGCCCGCCGTCGCCGTACCGCGAGGCATCAGAGCGTAAACGACTGCCGCAGCCGCGAGCACTGCGACTACCGCCAGAGAATACTTCACACGCCGGCTCAGTCCCGTCGCCGGCGGCTGCAAGGTGGATCCACTTCGCGTCAGCTCATCCGACTGCTGGAGCAGGTGAAACAGCTCGGCGCCGGATTGAGGCCGGTCTGCCGGCCGTTTCTCCAGACACTGCATCACGATCGTCGCGAGCCACGGCGCGAGGTTCGGGCGGCGATTGAGTATCGGCTCCGGCGCCTCGATGGCATGCGCCGCCAGCAGTGCCTGAGTGCTTCTGCCCTGGAACGGAGTATTCCCGGTAAGCACCTCGTATGCAAGAATGCCGAACGAATAAATGTCCGCGCGATGATCCACCGACGGATCTGCGGTGGCCTGTTCGGGCGACATGTACGCGGGAGTTCCGATGATGATGCTGCCGGTAGTGACGACAGGTGCGGCACTGTCCACGGCCGACGCATTGAGTGCCTTGGCAACTCCAAAGTCCGTGACGAGAGCGAACTCGTCGCCGATCATGACGTTGTCGGGCTTGATGTCGCGATGGACGATTCCGTGCTTGTGGGCGTAGGCAAGAGCCGACGCGACCTCGCGAAGAAGGCGCAGCGCTTCCGCGAGCGGCAGCTCGCCGACACGATCGAGTCGCTGGCGCAGCGATTCGCCGTCGATGAACGGCATCGTGAAGTAAGGCCTGCCGAGCACTTCGCCTGCGGTGAGCACCGGAACTATGTGCGAGTGCTGAAGCTTGGCGGCGAGCTGAATCTCCCTCCGGAATCGCTCGGCGCTGATTCCCGCCGCCACATTTTCGGGCAGCACCTTGATTACGACTTTTCTGTCGAGCTGAGTCTCGGTTGCGAGAAATACGCGGCTCATCCCACCACCGCCGAGCTCGCGCTCGATGGCGTAGGAACCGGAGATCTCGCGGGTGAGGTTGTCTCGAAGATCAGGCACGGCCGAGCAAATGTATGTTCATTTCCGCTGCCCTGTCACGCGCGTTTCAGGTTCGCTTCTTCGGGGGAGGCTGGGTACCCCTGAAAGTCGCAAGCACCGGTTTTAGAATCCGGTCGATTTCAATCAGCTCATCTTCAGGAATGATCACGCCCGAAGCTGCAACGTTATCGTCGATCTGCTGAGGGCGGCTGGCACCGACAATCGCCGACGACACGTTGGACTCGCGCAGAACCCAGGCGATCGCGAGCTGAGCGAGCGTGATGTCGAGCCGGGCCGCGATGGGCTTGAGCTCCTGAACAGCGCTCAACGTCGTGTCACTCCGAAGGTCATCGCTCCAGAACGTATTCATCTCGGGACTCGCCGCACGCGAATCAGGAGGAGGAGGCTGGCCCGGGAGATACTTGCCTGTCAGCACCCCCTGCGCGAGCGGCGACCATACGATCTGGCCGATTCCATTTGCCGCGCACAGCGGAATCACCTCCTTCTCAGGCAGTCGCCACAGCATGGAATATTGAGGCTGTGAGCTCACCCACTTCTCGACACCGGGGATTGCAAGCGAGGCAGCAATCTGCTCCGCATTCCATTCGCTGAACCCGATGAAACGCGTTTTCCCCTGGCGCACGACATTCGTCAGCGCGTCCATTGTCTCTTCGAGGGGAGCGTTCACATCGTAGCGGTGACACTGATAGAGATCGACATAATCCGTGTTCAGCCGCCCGAGAGATGCGTCGATCTGCTTGTAGATCTGCGCCGCGGAAAGGCCACGGTCTTCATCCGTCATGGGGAAGTACAGCTTCGTCGCGAGGATGTACGAATCCCGCGGCCTCCCCTTCAGCGCCCTGCCGAGGAACGACTCGGCCGCGCCTTTACCATAGATGTTGGCGGTGTCGATGAGATTTACGCCAAGGTCGAAAGCCCGGTCCAGGCATGCACGCGCATTCCGATCGTCGACTCCGAGCCCGTAAGTCAGCCAGGAACCGAGCGAGACTTCCGAAACCTGAAGACCGCTGTCACCGAGTGGACGATATCTCATGGAGCAGAAGCTAGACGGCGCCGAACAGGATTCCTAGGTTTGTGGCGCTGTGTTCACCCGACAGAGGAGACTCATGAAGCGTGCACTGAAATGGCTTGGCTACATCGGTACATGAAGGGACTGACCGATGTGGAGCTCGCGGCGATGTGGGCCTACCTCCAGACAGTGCCTCCCGTCACGGCGGCGAAGTAGCGAAAAGCTTAGTCTGTTGCTCGGCGAAATTCCTGGGTGGCGGTTCCTGCGACCAGATCGTCGATTCCTCCCTCACCGGGCCGATCAGTGGGCGGCTGCTCAGGCGTGGACCGCGCATTCCATGCGAGCAGCGGCGGCGTGATCAGGGTGGTGACGAGCACCATCATCGCGACCGCGCTGTAGAGATGGGTGGTGAGCGCGCCGGTGGCGAGCCCCATCCGCGCGAAAATCAGACCGACCTCGCCGCGCGGAATCATCGCGATGCCAATCAGCGACTTTCTTCCGCTGAACCAGAACGGCGCATAGCCGGCGAGGAATTTTCCAAGCACTCCTACAACAATCAGAGCGGCGCCGATCGCCAGCACCTTTACGTCTCCGAGCGTGCCGATGTCTACCGCAGCGCCGACGCTTGCAAAAAAGATGGGGACGAAGAAATGGCCGAGCTGAGTCGCTGATTTCTCGATCTCAGTCCGCTGTGGAGTAGGGTGCAGGATCAAGCCTGCAGCGAAGGCTCCGATGATCGCGGCCGAGCCTGACTTCTCGGCGAGGAGCCCAAGGATCAACGCGAACACGACACCGGCGACCCCAAGGACGACGGATGCCTCGGCGCTTGCGATTGCGCGAAAAACCGGCGGCACCAGGAAACGGCCGAGCACTACAGCGGCAACCACAAAGCCGAGTGCAATCGCGGTGGTGAGTGTGATACCACCGAGTGTGAGCGCAACTCCGCCCACTACACTGCTGACAACCGAAAGAATCACGAGCCCGACGATGTCGTCGAGCACCGCGGCTCCGAGCACTATCTGTCCCTCGCGAGTCTCGAGCTGTCCCAGATCCGTCAAAGTGCGAGCGGAAATTCCGATCGAGGTAGCGGTGAGAGCGGCGCCACAGACAATTGCCGGGATCGTCTCGAGGCCAAGCGCGAGTGCGACCGCGTAGCCAAGGCCGAATGGAAGCACGACTCCGACGAGAGCGACCGTGGTTGCCTCACCGCCCACCTTCATGAGCGAGCCGAGGTCCGTGTGCAGGCCGATCTCGAAGAGGAGGATGAGGACTCCAACTTCCGCGAGGAGGAGGATAGTCGGCTCGGCAGGATCGAGCAGGCCGAGGACTGATCCGCCGAGGATGACGCCGGCGATGAGCTCGCCGACTACGGCTGGCTGGCCGAAGCGCTGTGACACGACGCCGAGAAGCTTCGTCGATACGAGGATCGCGACGAGAACAGCGATCAGGTCCGGCGTCGAATGCTCGGTCATGGAGGTAAAGAAAATACCTTCCGGACCTATTTCGCGACGAGCCGAGTGGGTAACTTTTCGAGTCTCGCGCCAGCCACCGGCGTCCACAGAACCAGTGCGAAGCATGTCTACAACTGATCAACGCACCGCCAAGATCGCGCTAATTGCAGACTGTCCACGAGCTCTGCACGATGCGGTCAAGGGACTTTCAGACGAACAACTCGACACACCATATCGCGACGGAGGATGGACGGTCCGTCAGGTGATTCATCACGTCGCGGATTCGCACGTGAACGCGTACCTGCGATTTCGGTGGACGGTCACCGAAGATCATCCGACGCTCAAGGCTTACGACCAGGATGTGTGGGCGACTCTTCCGGATACGAAGCTTCCACTCGCCCCGTCGTTCAGCATCATCGACGGAATCCACACCAAATGGACGACGTTTCTCTCGGCTCTTCC
>DASWQD010000122.1:0-7604 GCA_036398255.1 Gemmatimonadaceae bacterium
GGCGCCGTCATCTTACGCGGTGTGTCCCTTGAGGTAGGGAATGATAGCCAGATAGCGCGCGCGCTTGATCGCCGTCGAAAGCTGGCGCTGATGCCGTGCGCACGTTCCGCTCAGTCGGCTGGGCAGGATCTTTCCCTGATCCGTGATGAAACGACCGAGCGTGCGATCGTCCTTGTAGTCGATCCAGCGCACGCGGCCTTCGCAGAAGGGGCAGCTTTTCTGTGGTCTTCTCATTGTGGATTAATCCTCGTCGTCGTCGTCATCGTCACGCCGCGCTGCCTGAAGCGCGAGCTCTTCCTCACTCATCGCCGGAGCGCCGACCTCGTGCTCGTGGAGAGTGATCAGGTAGCGAATGACGCCTTCGTCGAGCTTGAGCGCTCTCTCGTACTCGGGGAGCACGGTCGGCTCCGCTGCGAAGCGGGAGACGACGTAGTAGCCGTTCTCCTTCGATCCGATCGAGTAGGCGAGCTGGCGCCTGCCCCAGTGACTTGTTTCGGGTTGCTCGGATCCACCGAGCATGCCGTGAAAGCGGCTGAGCTTGTCGTTGATGGCGGAGTCTTCGAGTGTTGAGTCGAAGATGTAAACCGCCTCGTAATTCCGAGACATCGGCAGGCAATCCTCCTTGTGGTCCTGTTTCCGCCCCCCGCTGGTTGCCGGAGCGGGAGGAAGGTGTGAAGGCCAGTTATTCTGGCCGTTGTGTGGAGAGCGAAAGATAACCGGGCCGTGGCTCTCATGTAAACCGCGCTCCCTGTTTAGTTTTTGAGACAACGCCACGTATCGAGAGAGTGCTTGGAATGAAGCAGTGGAAGAAATTCATGGGTGCCGTCGCGACGGCTGCGATTACCGCGTGCGGCGGAGGCAACTCCATCGGAGGGCTCGACGCCGAAGCAGCCTTCGTGATCCAGCTGACGCAGGCCGCCGAGGTGCCGGCGCCCAAGCCGACTACCGCGTCAGGCGCGGCGCAAATCGTCATCTATTCGGATCGCGTCGATTACGAGGTCACCGGGTCGTCGATCACGGGCGTCACCATGGCGCACATCCATGCCGGAGCACCCGGCGTCGCGGGCCCGGTGTTCGTCACCCTGCTCAACCAGCCGTCGTCGCCGAGCGCGACGATCAATGGCGTTATCGTGAGCGGCTCGTTCACGTCGTCGAACCTTCCGGCGGGAGTGACCCTCCAGGCGCTGAAGGATCTCCTGCTGGGCGGCAACTCGTACGTGAACGTGCATACGTCGGCGAACGTGCAGGGAGAAATACGAGGACAGATCAGATGATCGCGAGTACGGTGATACGCTCAAAGGTGTTTCGCGCGGTTGCGGCAGCAGGACTGATCATCACCGCAGCCGGCGCCCTCGAGGCGCACGATCTTTTTTTCCGCGCGGATTCCTTCCGCGTGGCGCCTGGGACGACGCTCGCGATGCGCGTATTGAATGGAACGTTCAGCGAGAGCGAGAATGCAGTCGCGCGCAACAGGCTTCGTGATATCTCAGTCGTGTCACCAGCCGGTCGCTCGCGGCCGGATACCACGTTCTGGTCATCGAAGGGCGACACCAGCTTGTTCACTGTACAGACAGGACCCGCCGGCACTTACGTGATTGGCGCGTCGCTGCTGTCGCGCGAGATCACGCTGAAGGCGGATGAGTTCAATGCCTATCTCCAGGAAGATGGCATTCCCGATGTCCTTGCGGCGCGTAGACGGGCGAACGAGCTGAAGAAGGATGCAACGGAGCGGTACGCCAAACACATCAAGGCGATCATTCAGGTCGGTGCGAAAAGGACGGGCGAGTTCAGCACGGTGCTCGGATATCCGGCGGAGCTCGTGCCTCTCGAGAATCCATATTCGCTCGGCGTGGGGTCGACCATGCGTGTGCGAGCTCTGGTCGACGGAAAGGCAGCGGCGAACCAGCTCGTCGTGTCCGGCGGCCGGACTCCGTCTGGCGCACGGCTTCGCGAGTCCCGAGTCAGAACCGATGCTTCGGGCGTGGCGAGAATCCGGCTCACTTCACGCGGGCAGTGGTACGTGAAGTTCATCAACATGGTGCCGTTCGGCGGTCCTGAAAAGATCGACTACGAGTCCAAGTGGGCCACGCTCACGTTCGAGATTTCGCGATAGACCGCTAGACGTTGAACCGGAAGAGAAGAACGTCGCCGTCCGCGACGACATATTCCTTTCCTTCGGATCGCACCACGCCTTTTTCGCGCGCGCCCTTCCACCCGTCGTTGCTCACGAAGTCACCGTAGCCGACTGTCTCCGCGCGAATGAATCCGCGCTCGAAATCCGTGTGAATGACAGCAGCTGCTTTCGGGGCGGTGTCACCACGGTGAATCGTCCACGCGCGAACCTCCTGCTCACCCGCCGTGAAATACGTCTGCAGACCGAGCAGGTGATAGCCGGCATGAATCAGGCGATCGAGACCGGCCGACTCGAGTCCCAGTGACGACAGGAACTCCGCGCGATCCTCCGGCGGAAGCTCGGCCAGCTCGGCCTCGATCTTCGCCGAGAAGGGAACCACTTCGGCGTGCTCGCCGCTCGCTCGCACTGCTTCGCGCAACGCTTTCAGGTGCACGCCTTCGTCTCCGTGTAATTCCGAATCGGTGACGTTCGCAGCGTAGAGAACCGGCTTGCTCGTGAGCAGCGAAAGAGGAGCGAGCGCGGCGGTCTCGTCTGCGGTCAGCTTTGCTTCCCACAGCCCTCGGCCATCCTTGAGAAACTCGTACGCTTTCTCGAGCACGGGGAGCTCGGCCGACGCTTCCTTGTCCCCGGTTCGCGCAGACCGTCGCGTCTTGTCGAGGCGCTTCTCGACCGCCGACAGATCAGCGAGCGCCAGCTCGAACTCGATCACTTCGCGATCCCGTGCAGGATCCACCGCGCCCATCACGTGCGTCACGTCTTCATCCTCGAAGCACCTAACCACGTGCACGATCGCGTCGGTTTCTCGAATGTTCGCGAGGAACTTGTTGCCGAGTCCCTCGCCCTCAGCGGCGCCCTTGACGAGCCCCGCGATGTCGACGAACTGCACCACCGCCGGCACCACGCGCTTCGGCTCGACGATATCGGCCAGCTTCGTCAGTCGCGCGTCGGGTACCTCGACCATCCCCACATTCGGCTCGACTGTGCAGAACGGATAATTCGCCGCCTCCGCTTTCGCAGCGGTCAGCGCATTGAACAGTGTGGACTTCCCGACATTGGGGAGTCCGACGATTCCCAGCTTCAGCATTTCTTATTGACTCGTCGCGCCGTCGCCGGCCTTGTTGTGTGCGTTCATTGCGCGCTCGGTTCCTTCGCGCAGCCACGTTTCGACCGCCGCTCCCACTTTCGGAATCAGCTCGAGAATGTCGTCCCGCTCGTCGCGCGCGAACGGTGCGAGAACGAAGTCGGCGAGGTCGTGGTAGATGTTCTTTCGCTCCTCGCTTGGCCCGACGCCGATTCGCAGTCGCGGATATTCCTGGTGCCCGAGTGCCGTCTCGATGCTGCGGAGGCCATTGTGTCCGCCTGCACTTCCGCGGGCGCGGATCCGGAAGCGTCCTACCGGCAGTGCAACGTCATCCACGATGACGAGAAGATCCTTCGACGCAGCCCAGAAGGGGCGTCGCAGGTAATTCTTCAGCACGGTTCCACTCAGGTTCATGTACGTGTGCGGCTTGATCAGCCGCACTCGCGCGCCGGCCACCGACGCGTTCGATACCATTGCGTCGCCGTCGCGCTTCCAGCCGTCGAAATGCCAAACGTCGGCCAGGTGGTCCAGGACCCACCAGCCGACGTTGTGACGTGTTGCCTCGTACTGACGCCCGGGATTGCCGAGACCCAGAATAACCTTCAACGGTTATCCCAGGGCTACTTCTCGGAGCCTTCGTCCTCGTCGGGCTTCTTGGCGCGAATGACTTCGGGCTCGGCGACAGCGGCCTCGACACCTTCTTCAGCCGGCGCAGCTTCGACGACGGCGCGCGGGGCGGAGACGACGCAGACAGACGCATCCGGATCGTCGAGCACCGCTACTCCCTCGGGCAGCGACAGGTCGCTGACGTGAATCGAAGATCCGATCGTGAGCTTCGTCACATCCAGCTCGACGTGGTTTGGAATGCTGGACGGATCGACTTCGACTTCGAGCTCGCGCATCGTCTGGTCGAGAATTCCGCCGTCCATGCGCACTCCGTCAGGCACGCCCATCAGCACGATCGGAATGCTCACGGTCACCTTCTCACCGGCGACGAGCTCCTGGAAGTCGACGTGGAGAATCTGTCGCTTGAAGGGATGCCGCTGGATCTCGCGGATCAGCGTACGCGACGCTTTCCCATCGATATCGAGATCGATGACGGTGTTCTCGGCCGAGATGTGATCGAGCAGCCGCTCGAGCTCGCGAGTGTTGATGGAAAGTGCCTGCGGCTCGCGGCCGTGGCCGTACACGATTGCCGGAACGCGGCCGTCGCCGCGAAGCTTGCGGGCTACACCCTTGCCGCCGTTGCCCCGCGCCTGCGCTGAAAGTTGTGCTGTCGCCATTTCTCTGTCCCCGTCTATTGCTCGAAAAGCGAGCTCACCGATTGCTCGCTGTGTATGTACCTGATTGCCTTCGCCAACAAATCCCCGACCGACAGGATCTTGAGCTGAGGAAACCGCTTTTCCTCGCCGATCTTCACCGTGTCGGTCACCGTCACTTCCTTGATCGGCGCATTCGCCAGTCTCTCCACAGCCGGGCCGGAGAGCAGCGCATGTGTCGCACAGATGTAAATGTCATTCGCGCCCAGATCCTTCAGCGCGCGCGAGGCTTCCGTGACAGTCCCCGCTGTATCGATCATGTCGTCCGACAGGATGCAATCGCGTCCTTCGACCTCTCCGACGACGTTCACCACTTCACTCTGATTCGGGCGGGGACGCCGCTTGTCGATGATGGCGAGCGAGCCATTCAACCGCTTCGCGAATCCCCTCGCCATCTTGGCCGAGCCCACGTCGGGCGCGACGACGACGACGTCATGCAGGTTCTTCTTCCGGTAGTGCGATACGAACACCGGCGCCGCGTAGAGATGATCGACTGGAATGTCGAAGAATCCCTGAAGCTGGTGCTGGTGAAAGTCCAACCCCACCACCCGGTTCGCTCCGGCCGTGACGATCATGTTCGCCACGAGCTTCGCGCCGATTGCAACCCGCGGCTGGTCCTTTCGGTCCTGCCTCGAGTAGCCGTAATACGGCATGACACAGGTGATGCGCGCCGCCGACGCCCGCTTTGCCGCGTCGATCAGGAGCAGGAGCTCCATGATGTTCTCGGCGGGCGGATTTGTCGGCTGCAGGATGAAAACGTCGTTGCCTCTGACGTTCTCGTCTATGCGGACGAAGATCTCACCGTCAGCAAACCGGGTGATCGTCGATTTGGCCGGTTCCACTCCGAGAGAATGGGCTATCTCCTCCGAGAGAGCGGGGTTGCCCGATCCAACGAGGAGCTTCATGCCGTGACTCGGTACGGATAGTCCGTCCATTGCCGCGATAGCCTTTAAAGTTAAGTGGAGGCAGGGCTCAGTTCAATTGCCGTAGCCTTGACACGTGGTATTGCCCCCGGTGGATTCGAACCACCATTCTCGGATCCAAAGACCGATGTCCTGCCATTGGACGAGGGGGCAGACGGGGTAAAGCTAGCCGACCCTTACAGGCTGAACAACGTCGATTGCAGTCTTGGTAGTGGTCACACTCGCGCGATGCTCCTCGGGAACCTTCGCGTAAGTGGGCGGCGAATCGAGAACTCCGAAAATCGTCGACCCCGAGCCGGTCATCCCGGAGAAGATCGCGCGCGAATTCCGCAGCCGCTCGAGGTACTCGCGCAGCTGCGGGTGCCGCTGCCCGACGGGCCCCTCGAAGTCATTGCGGGCGAAGCGGGCGATCGAATCCCACGTCGACAAGCTGAGGGTGTCGAGCACTGTCGATTCACTCACCTCGTCTTCGTCTTCCTCCATCACCGCGCGTGCGCGCTTCCGGCTCGCTCGATCTTCATCGAGCCATCCATACGCGTCGGCTGTCGACACGCTGAACTGCGGCGACATCACGAGGAGATCCTTTCGAGGAAGCGGCGGCAGCGACAACATCCGCTCTCCGCGACCCCACGCGAGGGCCATGACTGCATCGCTCGCCAGGAAGGGAACGTCGGAGCCGAGCTTCGCCGCAAGGCTCAGAAGTCCGACCTGTCCCATCGGATTCGGCGAGAGCGAATTCAGCGAGCGGAGCACGGCCGCCGCGTCGGCGCTTCCACCTCCTAACCCTGCTCCCACTGGTATTCGCTTGGTGAGCTCGATCCTGAAACCGCGTGGCCACCCGTTGCGCTCCGCGTATTCGTGAGCCGCGCGCCATGCGAGATTGCTTTCCGTCGGCCCCGTTTGACCTCCGCTGACGTCGAGCGTTCTTTCCCGCGGCGTGATCTCGATCAGGATGTCATCCGAGAGATCGATCCGGTGAAAGATCGTCTCGAGCGAGTGGTATCCCGAATCGTCCCGCGCGAAAACCCTCAGGTGCAGGTTGATCTTCGCCTGCGCTGCGATTCTCAGCGCCGGCGTGATCACGTCTTCGCCTCCCGCGCAGTATCGATTTCCTTGAGATGAAGGCCGAGTCGCGCGAAGTACCACAGCCCGATGAGCGTGATGGGGATGAAGCTCAGGATGTGGAATCCGATTGCCCAGCTCGTCGCCCGCGTCGCCTCGACGCCGTAAATGGCGAGTCCGACAGTCGCCAGCTTCTCGAAGAATCCGAAGAATCCCGGCGCACTCGGCAGCGCCACGCCGACCGCGATGAGAGTCTGGAGGAAAAGAGCCGCGGAGAATGGAAGGTCGATTCCAACCGCCTCGAAGCCGAGCCAGAACGCGAACGCGTTCAGCAGCCAGTGCGCGACCGTCCACATCAGCACTGACACGAATCGTCCCGGCTTGCGAAGCACGCTCAGGCCGTCGCTGAACCGGAGCAGTGCCGACTTTCCTTTTTCTTCGATTGCCGGCGAAACACGGCGCGCGAACATCTCGAACGCCCGCACGAGCTGCGCGGGAAAAAAGGCGAGCGAGTAGAGCGCGGCCAGCAGAAAGAACACGAGAACAATGGAGCCTTGCGCGAGATCGCCGAGCGATTGTCCGGCGATGTTCGCCTCGCGTGGAAATGCGGGGTCGAGAAAAGCCGCCACCGCAAGAAGCAGCAGCACGAGCATGTCGAAGAGCCGGTCGACCGCAAGCGATGCGATCGATGTCGCGAAGGGAACTCCGGTCTGCCGCGTCAGCGCGTACGCGCGGGCGATTTCACCCGCGCGAGCGGGAAGCACGTTGTTGGCCATCATCCCGATCGCAGTCGATCTCCAGAGCGCACCGAGTGGCTGATTCGGTGCGACCGGCTCGAGGATGGTCTGCCACCGGCGCGCGCGAAGCGGGAAGATGAGCGTCGCGCAGACTGTCGATGCGAGAAACAGCGGGATGCTCGCGCCCGACAGCTCCTGCCAGACGCGCGCGAGCGACACGTCGCGCAGCGTCCACCAGAGCAGCACCGCGCTCAACACGATGCCGATGGCGCTTCGCCAGCTTGTCTTCAATTGTTACTCGGTTGCGGCGAGGGCAACGAGATCGAGCAGCTCCTCGATCATTTCCGG
>DASWQD010000123.1:0-2639 GCA_036398255.1 Gemmatimonadaceae bacterium
TCAGCGACGGCACGAAGAGTCGCGGCATCGCCGATCTCGTGATTCATTTCCACGGCGCCTCATGGCTGCCGCAGATGGCGGTCGCGGAGCGCAAGAGCAACAGCATCGCAGCCGTGGTGAATCTCGGTGCGGGATCGGGGACATATCATCGCGCGTTCTCCGATCCGGCGACGTTCGATTCGCTCCTGACCAGTGTGACGACGGAAGCGTCAACCGCGGCGGGAAAGACGATTCACGTCGGCCGAGTGACGCTCGTCGGATTCTCCGCCGGTCATGGTGCGATACGAGCCATCCTGCGTGAGCCGCGACATTTCGCGAGAGTCGACGCGGTGCTGCTCCTGGACGGAATGCACACGTCGTACGTGCCGGAAGGCACCGTGCTCGCGGCGGGCGGAGCGATGGACACGACGAACCTCACGGCGTTCGCGGACTTCGCGCGCGCGGCGATGCGAGGCGAAAAGCGGTTTCTCGTGACGCACTCGGAAATTTTTCCTGGTACATTCGCAAGCACCACGGAAACAGCTAGCTGGCTGCTTCGCTCGCTCGGTCTTCAGCGCAAACCGGTTCTGAAATGGGGTCCTCGAGGAATGCAGCAGCTCAGCGAAGTGAAATCGGGAAATTTCGAGTTACTCGGCTTTGCCGGAAATTCTGCGCCTGATCACATAGACCAGCTTCACGCGATGCCCGAGCTCCTCCTGCGGGTGCTGAAGTAGGATGCGGCTCAACGTGCTGCTGGCGTGGCTGTTGTCCGTAAGTGCGATTACTACTCCTCCGAGGTCATTCCGGCGCGCTCGGCGGTTAAAAGCCCCTTTTTTTGTTTCAGCCCGATTTAAGTAACTTCTTGGCAGCCAGCCACGGAGCATTCAGAGAATGGACAAGAAAATCGGCCTCCTCGTCGGCCGCGAGTGGTCGTTTCCCCCCGCGTTCATCGAGGAAGTAAACAGCCGCAACGCAGGCGTTGTCGCCGAGTACGTCACGCTCGACATCACCCGGATGGGGGAGCCGAGCGAGTATGCGGTGATCATAGATCGCATTTCGCACGAGGTGGGTTTCTACAGGGCGTACCTCAAGCATGCGTCGCTGCTCGGAACGAAGGTCGTGAACAACCCGTTCATGTGGTCGGCTGACGACAAATTCTTCGACGCGACGCTTGCGACCGAGCTCGGGGTGGCGAGCCCGAAGACTGTAGTGCTTCCCAACAAGGATTACATCCCCGGTATTTCACATTCGGAGAGCCTGCGCAACCTCAGGTTTCCGATGGACTGGAAGGGTGCCATCGAATACGTCGGGCTTCCGTGCGTTCTCAAGGACGCGCACGGCGGCGGATGGCGGGACGTCTACATCTGCAACTCCCTCCAGGAAGTGTGGAAACACTACAACGAGAGCGGCCTTCTGACGATGGTGCTCCAGGAGTTCATCGAGTGGGACAAGTACATCCGCTGCCTGTGTCTTGGACAGAAGGATGTGCTGCCGATGCAGTATGATCCAAAGGCGCGCCGGTACATCGATGATCCTGAATACCTGTCGCCGGCGTTGAGGAAGCGGATCGTGAGTGACGCGCTCACTCTCGTGAAAGCGCTCGGATACGACATGAACAGCGTGGAGTTCGCCGTGCGAGGCGACGTTCCGTACGCGATCGACTTCATGAATCCGGCGCCGGACATGGACATCAACTCGCTCACGCAGCCCTTCTTCGACTGGACCGTGAAGCACATGGCCGACATGGCCATCAGGATGGCGAAGGCGAAGAGAAAATCACCCCAGGCCGCAAAGTTCGCCACGGTAAAGAAGTGAGCTCAGCGGTAGAGCGATACCATGAGCTGCTGACGCCCGAGGTTGCTGCCGACTCGCACGAGTGGCTGCATCGCCAGCTTGCTCGGAGGGGGCTCGAGTTCGGCGGGCGACAGCTTTGCTCTGTGTTGCGCCCCCGATTTCTCTCTCTCGCCGAATACCGACTGCTCTCCGACCGGTGCGCGCTCGTGCTTTCTGCACTCGAGAAGGCTCGTGCTGCGGCGATGGCCGACTCGAAGCTGCGCGCGCAGTTCGGTCTCGTGGACTGGGAGGAGACACTCGTCCACGACGATCCTGGCTTCCGCGATGCGAGTCCCACTTCGCGTCTCGACGCATTCTTCGCAGACGGGCCCGACGGATCGGGACTCAAGTTCACCGAATACAACGCTGAGACGCCGGCGGGCGCAGGATACGGCGATGCCCTGACGACGGCGTTTCTCTCGCTGCCCGTGATGGCTGAGTTCCGGAAGGAATACCACCTCCTGCCGCTTCCTGCGGCGCCGGGTGTCGAGCATTCATTGCTGAGCGCGTTCCGGCAGTGGAGTGGAACGCGCGAAGCGCCGCGGATCGCGATCGTGGACTGGGCGGAAGTTCCGACACGGAACGAGTTCGTCCTCTTCCAGGAATTCTTTCAGCACAACGGGCTCGAATGCGTCATCGCGGATCCGCGCCATATGGAATACCGGGATGGAAAACTCTATTCCGGCGATTTCCATGTGACGCTGATCTACAAGCGCGTATTGATCGACGAGCTGATCGACGAGTGCGGGCTCGAGCACGACGTCGTGCGTGCAGTGAGGGAGCGCGCGGTGTGCATGGTGAATCCGTTCCGCTGCAAGCTGCTGCAC
>DASWQD010000124.1:0-4607 GCA_036398255.1 Gemmatimonadaceae bacterium
CAAGGGCAAGCACGAGGGACCATACGATGATCTGACGCCGCTTCTCGACGAGCGGCGTGAGAAGCGACAGCGCATCGACGCCGTCGTTCACGTAGGGGTCACTGAGCTGTGGTGGCAAATCGCTCCCTTGCAAAAGGCACATGGCGGGATCGCCGCCACAGCCGGATGAAGAACACAATCAATCCAACAGCGACAACCGTTGCAGTCAAGCTGTTGTATATCCAGAACCACGTAATCGGCGTCCAGAGCATCGTCATGTACGCCGCAACCAGGACCGGTACGGCGCCCCAGTTTCCTGCCGCGACGGCGCGGTAGGATGCCCCTGCCACAACTCCGAGGCACGCGAGAATCGCGAGCGCTCCGGGCATGGTGAAATCCTGAATCAGCGGGCGGAATCCTGTGTAGATGTTGCTCGTCTCGCCCGCAATGAGCTCGACGACATTCTCGAAGATGCCGGGAATGCGCTGTCTCAAACCCATCATCTCCAGCGGCCCCGCGAAGGTGTACGCGCCAAGCGTAGGGCTGTACGACTGAGTCCAGTAATCGGACAGCCACGAGGAGAACACGCTCATATGACCGAAGGCGGCGGTAACGAGCTTTACGCGCACTATCGCAGTCAGCGACGTGTCAGTCGTGGCGAGACGCGCGAGGCCGACCCCGAAGAAGAACACGGTGACAACGAAGACGAGGACAGAGGCGACAACCACGTGAGCCCGCGTTATCACTTTGATGTTTCCGAATCGCAGCCTCACTGCGAAATAGCTGCACAGCCAGAGAGTGCCGCTGAAAAGGACGGCGGCCTTGGTTGTCTGAAGCACAGTGACGGCAATCGCCGGCATCATCGTCAGCAGGGCGAAAATCTTCCAGCGCCACTCCCGCGCTATGACGAACACCAAGCCGCCGAGTGCGGGGGCCAGGTACACGAAAGGCAGCAGGGCCTGGCTGAATGGCGGGGCAGGGGCTGCCCCGATTTCCGCGTAGCGAGCGACGTAAGCCTGATTGGCCGCAATGACGAGCCTCTCGAGATCGAGCAGCTGCCCGAACGAGATCCCGGACCCGAGCGCGAAGGCCACATTGGACAGCATCCCGAGAACGAGAGCAATCAGCATCGGCCACACGAGGAGCGCGCGCTCGAATCGGCTGACCCCCTGTGGCCGGGAAACTCGCCGCGTCGCAATCCCACCGTTTCCGGCGATTGCGCCTGCGCTGACTGCGACGCACGCGATGATGACCCAGGCAATTGCGCCAGTCGATACGGGCTCGTTCTTCGCGAAAACAAGAGGGCTGACCCCCGCAAGCATCCACCATCCGGGGAACATCGCAGCAGGATGGAGCCACGTGCCGGTGGCAAGCCTTGCCCAGAAGGCGATTCCGATCAGGACCGTCGAAAATGCCAGAGTGAGAATCAAGCGCCGTGTCGCTTTAGATGCTCGGGGTTCGCAAGATACCAGTCCACAGTCTTGCGAATGCCCGTATCGAAGGTCTCGGCGGCCTTCCACCCCAGATCCTGCTCGATGACGGTCGAGTCGATCGCATACCGGAAATCATGGCCGAGCCTGTCAGTTACCGACGTGAGGAGCTCCGCATATTTCCCGCGTGGCCGCGGAGATTTCTCGTCGAGAACTCCGCAGATGAGCCGCGCGATGTCGATGTTCCTTCTTTCGCTTCGCCCGCCGACGAGATACGTCTCGCCGCTCCCGCCGCACCGCACGACGAGGTCGATTGCCGAACAATGATCGCGCACGTACAGCCAGTCGCGGATGTTCAATCCGGCACCATAAATCGGAATCGGCTTCTCAGCGAGCGCGCTTCGAATCACGGTCGGAATGAATTTCTCCGCATGCTGATACGGACCGTAGTTGTTGGAGCAGTTCGTGATCGTGACCGGAAGTCCGTAGGTATGCTGATACGCGCGCACCAGGTGATCCGAGCCGGCCTTGCTCGCCGAATACGGAGAGTTCGGGGAGTACGGGGTTGTCTCGCTGAACGCGGGATCGTCTTCACTGAGGCTGCCAAAAACCTCGTCGGTCGAGACATGATGGAACCGCACATCGTCCCGCGCACCGTTGCCGAGCCATGCGTTGCGCGCTGCCTCGAGCAGCGTGAAAGTTCCGACGACGTTCGTGCTTATGAACGCGGCAGGCCCCGTGATCGACCTGTCCACATGCGACTCGGCCGCGAAATGAATGATCGTGTCGATCTTTTTCTCCCCGATCACCCGGTTCACGAGTGCAGCGTCGGTGATGTCGCCCTTCACGAACTGGTGGCGCGGGTTCGACATGACCGCGCTCAGATTCTCGACTGAGCCCGCATATGTCAGCGAGTCGAGCGTGACCACGTTGAGCTTCGCGTCGGTCTCGAGGAGGTACTCGACGAAATTGGCGCCGATGAACCCCGCGCCCCCCGTGACCAGAACGTTCCGGGGAGTGTGCTGAACGTCGGTCACGAAAGCTTCTCCATTGTATCCTGAAGCGCGGCACGCCAGGGGCGGGGCATCATTCCGAAAGTTTTCTCGAACGACGACGTGTCGAGCACCGACCAGCGCGGACGCTCGGCGGGTGTGGGAAATTCCTCGGTCGAGATCGGAATGAGCGTCGGCCGGTCGCCACCCTTCGCCTCGAAGATTGCATCCGCGAACTCATACCACGTGGTAGGGTTCGCGTTGCAGAAATGAAACGTCCCCACCACCCGTGCCTCCATCATGAACTCGGCGACGCGGATCAGGGCAGCCGCGAGGTCAGCCGACGAAGTAGGGCAGCCATGCTGGTCGTTCACTACGCGTATCTCACGACGCTCGTCGGCAACTCGAAGCATGGTCTTCACGAAGTTCTTTCCCTCGTGACTGTATACCCATGACGTCCGTACGATCACATGGTTGGGGCATTCATCCTTCACTGCGATCTCGCCCGCGAGCTTGGATTCGCCGTAAACATTGATCGGCGCAGGGCGGTCATCGGGCCGGTACGGCTCACACGCCGTTCCGTCGAACACGTAGTCGGTCGAGATGTGAATGACCGCGGCGCCGTTGATGCGAGCCGCGCGGCTGATGTTTCCGGCGCCCGCAGCGTTCACTGCCATCGCCTGTTCCGGGGAATTTTCCGCGGCGTCCACAGCGGTGTAAGCAGCCGCATTGAAGATGACCTCCGGTCGCTCGCGGCCAATCGCGCCTTCGACAGCACTGGCGTCCGTTACATCGAGGTCTGCCCGCGTGAAGGCGACTACCTCCCATCCTTTGGCGCGGGCCTGCCGCACGAGCTCGGCACCGGCCATCCCACCCGCTCCCGTTACGAGAACCTTCATGAGTCGAACCTGGGCAGGTCGGTGCGCTCTGCGGAGAGCGGAGCCAGCGCCGCGTCCTTTGCCGATACCGTGGGATTGAGTTGCGGCCATTCGATCCCGATACGCGGGTCGCTCCACAGCACGCCGCGGTCGTCCGCACCCTCGTAGAGCGTGGTGCACTTGTAGATCACGTCAGCGACGTCCGACATCACGCAGAAACCGTGAGCGAATCCCGGAGGAATCCATAGCGAATAGAGATTCTCGTCATTGAGCTCGACTCCGACCCACATCCCGAAATGCGGCGATCCGACGCGAATGTCCACGGCAACGTCGAAGATCCTGCCCCGCGCGGCGTGCACCAGCTTCCCCTGCGGGGCTTGAAGCTGGTAATGAAGCCCGCGAAGCACCCCGCGTGAGGATCGACTGTGGTTGTCCTGCACGAACTCGGCGGGTATTCCAGACCCTGCAAGGCTTCGCGTATTGAAGGTCTCGGTGAAGAACCCGCGCTCGTCTCCAAACACTCGCGGCTCGACGACCAGCACCCCGGGAAGGGAAGTCTCTCTGACTTTCATCAGCCGGCCTGGACTAGCCCGCGAGGACCGAGTGGAGATACTCGCCGTAGCTGCTCGATCCCATTCGGTTGGCAAGGGCCGCAAGAGCAGCGGAATCGATGTAGCCCATTCTGAACGCGGTCTCCTCGGGTGATCCTATCTTCAAACCCTGCCGGGCCTCTACCACCGCGACGAAATTGGAGGCGGCAAGAAGCGCCTCGTGTGTTCCCGTATCGAGCCAGGCGTTGCCGCGGCCGAGTGTCGCCACCTTCAACTTTCCGCGTACGAGGTAGTCACGATTCACATCCGTGATCTCGAGCTCGCCGCGAGGCGACGGCTTGAGCTCGCGGGCAATCCGAACGACGTCATTGTCGTAGAAATAAAGTCCCACAACCGCGTACGGCGACTTGGGATCGAGAGGCTTTTCCTCGATGCTCATCGCGTTGCGATGTTCGTCGAATTCAACGACTCCGTATCGCTCCGGGTCCTTCACGTGATACGCGAAGATGGTGGCTCCATCTTCTGATGCTGCAACACTTTGCAGCTGTTCGCTCAAGCCGTGTCCGAAGAAGAGATTATCGCCGAGTACCAGCGCGACGCTGCTTTCTCCGATGAAGTCCGCGCCGATGATGAACGCCTGCGCGAGACCTTCGGGCTGCTCCTGAACGGCATACGAGAGCTCGAGTCCAAGGTGACTGCCGTCGCCGAGCAGGTCGCGAAAGCGGGGTGTGTCAGCGGGTGTGCTGATGATCAGTATCTCGCGTATCCCCGACAGCA
>DASWQD010000125.1:0-3519 GCA_036398255.1 Gemmatimonadaceae bacterium
GCGGCTCGCCGCTATGCGTCGTCGGTGCGCCTCCCCGGATTTCGTCCCGGCAAGGCGCCGGCAACGATGGTCCGGAAGAAGTTCGCCGATGCGATCCGCCAGGAAGCGCTCGAGGCACTCGTGCGCGACGCGTACAAGGAAGTCGTCGAGAAGCAGGACCTGAAAGTCGCTTCGCAGCCGCATGTGCACGACGTGAAGTTCGAGGACGGCAAGCCGCTCACTTTCGAGCTTCATTTCGAGGTCCGCCCAACCCTCGAGCTGGCGCGCACCTCAGGCTTCCGCGTGACGAAGCGAAAAGCGGTCGTCACTCAGGAAAACGTTCGCGACCAAATCGAGTCCATTCGCGACCAGAGAGCGGCATGGGCGCCTGTAGAAGGCAAGCCGCTCCCCGGGGACATGGTCAATGTCGAGATATCGACGGGCGACGAGTCCACGGGCGGCGAGGCTCGCTCTTACCCCCTGGTGCTCGGCGCCGGACAGGCCATTGCCGGGATCGAGGAGCTGATCATGGAAGCCGCGCCCGGTGAGACGGTCGAGAGACCGGTCAAATGGCCGGACGACTTTCCCGACGAATCACAGCGGGGCCAGACCAAGACCGTAAAGGTTCGCCTCCAGGACGTGAAACGGAAAGCCGCACCCGATCTCGACGACGCCTTTGCCCGCGAAGTCGGTGATTTCGACTCGATCGCGGCACTCGAGACCGCCGTGCGATCCGACCTCGAGGAGCACGCCAATCGCGATGTGGAAGCGGAAGTCCGGCAGCGCCTCGTCGACGAGATCATCGGCGCCAACCCGTTCGATGTCCCGCCGAGCTGGGTTCGCCAGTTTGCCGAGAATTACGCCGAAGCCTACCAGATTCCGGCCGAGGAGCGGGAGCGCTTTGCGAACGAGTTCAAGTCGATGGCCGAGCGACAGATTCGCCGCGACCTGGTGATCGAAACCATTGCCGAGCGGGAAAAGCTTTCCGCGACGGAGAAGGACATCGATGACAGGATCACCGAACAGGCCGAGAAGCGGGGTGTAAACCCCGGACAGCTGTACGCCCAGCTGGAAAAGAGCGGAAGATTGAAGGAAATCGAGAGAAGCCTGACCGAGGACAAGGTTTTTCAGTGGCTGCTGGAGAAGAACGAAGTTCAAACCGAGAGCTGAGACAAATGCCGACCCTGTACACCCCCTATGTGATCGAGCGCTCCAGCCGTGGCGAGCGCACCTACGACGTCTTCTCGCGGCTCCTCATGGACCGCATCATCTTCCTCGGAACGCCGATAAATGATGATGTGGCGAATGTCGTGATTGCACAGCTTCTGTTCCTCGAGGCAGATAATCCGGAGCGCGACATCCACATCTACATCAACTCCCCCGGTGGCAGCGTCTCGGCGGGAATGGCGATCTATGACACCATGCAGTTCCTGAAGTCGCCGGTGAACACCAACTGCATGGGCCTCGCGGCGAGCATGGGGTCGTTCCTGCTCGCGGCCGGACGCCCGGGCAAGCGGTCGGCCCTGCCTCATTCGCGCATCATGATCCACCAGCCGAGCGGCGGGACTCAGGGCACGGCGGCGGACATCGAGATCCAGGCCAGGGAGATCCTGTACCTGCGCGGGAAGATGAACGAGCTGATGTCCAAGCACACTGGACGCCCCGTCGAGCAGATCGAGCGGGATATGGACCGGGACCGGTTCATGTCGGCGGAAGAGGCCAAGGCCTACGGAATCATCGATAACGTCATCTCCTACCGCGGCCAGATGGAGGAAGCGCTGGCACGGAAGTAGGCGCGCCGATTTATGCTTGACCGTACTGGAATCCACTGTTAGTTGTTCAATAGCACCCCCTCAGCATCCTCAGCAAACCGGGCCTATGTCGCAGGATAAGCATCTCCGCTGTTCTTTCTGCGGGAAATCGAAGGATTCGGTCCGGAAGTTCATCTCCGGGCCATCCGTTTACATCTGCAACGAGTGCATCGCGCTCTGCAACGAAATCCTGGCGGAGGACGAGGAACGCGAGGTTTCCGAGGCGATTACCCAGGTCCCATCCCCCCAGGAGATCAAGGACGTTCTCGACCAGTACGTGATCGGTCAGGAACAGGCGAAGAAAGCCCTCTCCGTCTCGGTCTACAATCACTACAAGCGAATCAATTCGACGTCCCTCAAGGACGACGATGTAGAGCTCGACAAGTCGAACATCCTCCTGATCGGTCCGACAGGCGTCGGCAAGACGCTGCTCGCCCGGACGCTCGCGAGGATCCTCGACGTACCCTTCACGATCGCCGACGCCACTACTCTGACTGAAGCCGGCTACGTCGGCGAAGACGTCGAGAACATTCTGGTTCGGCTGCTCCAGGCCGGCGATTTCAACATCGCCGAGTGCGAGCGGGGGATCGTCTACATCGACGAGATCGACAAGATCGCGCGGAAGTCGGAGAACCCGAGCATCACCCGCGACGTCTCCGGTGAAGGCGTGCAGCAGGCGCTGCTCAAGATCATCGAGGGCACCGTCGCCTCGGTTCCGCCACAGGGCGGACGCAAGCACCCGCAGCAGGAGTACATCCAGCTCAACACCAAGGACATCCTGTTCATCTGCGGTGGAGCGTTCGACGGGCTGGAGAAGATCATCGAAGCACGCACCGGCCGCCGCCAGATAGGCTTCAACAACCTCACCGGCAAGAAAGATCAGGCGTCAGCCACTCAGATGTTCGCCGAGGTGGAGCCTGATGACCTGCTCAGGTACGGAATGATCCCCGAGCTGGTCGGTCGCCTCCCCGTGACTGTCGCTCTCGAGGCGCTCGACGAGAAGTCGCTCGTTCGCATTCTCAAGGAGCCGAAGAACGCTCTTACCAAGCAGTACACCAAGCTCTTCGGTCTCGAGGAAGTGAAGATCACGTTCGACGAAGGTGCGCTCACCGCGATCGCGCAGAAGGCGTTGAAGCGCGGCACCGGAGCACGCGGGCTGCGCGCGATCCTCGAGGAGGTGCTCATGGAAGTAATGTTCGACCTTCCGAGCCGCGAAGATGTGGTCGAGGTGAAAGTCACCGAGTCCTGCATCACCAACGGCACCCAGCCACTGCTCGAGATTTCGCCTCTCCGGCGCAAGAAGGAAGCGTAGAGAAACACCGGGTACCGGGTACCCGGTACCCGGCTTTTCTCCTAACTAGACAAAGTGACTCAAGAATACGTGCGGGACGGCGAGAAGCTGCAGGCCGAATCCCGCCTTCCTGTACTTCCGCTTCGCGACGTCGTGATTTTCCCGTACGTCGTCATTCCACTCCTCGTCGGCCGACAGCAATCGCTCGCGGCAATCGACTCCTCGGTCGAGACCGACAAGCTGATTCTCCTCGTCGCCCAGAAGGAGGGCGAGACACAGGAACCGGGCGCCGCCGATCTTCACCGCAGCGGCGTTCTCGGCCGCGTCCTTCAGGTAGCGCGACTTCCGAACGGAAGCACGAGAGTGCTAGTCGAGGGGTTCGCGCGCGCGCGCGTCACACGATACGTGTCGGGTGGGCCGTTCATGCGCGCCGTCGCG
>DASWQD010000126.1:0-2964 GCA_036398255.1 Gemmatimonadaceae bacterium
CCGGGCGCTGGCCGGCGTGAATTGCGCGTGTGCCGAAGCCGGCGTTGAGGTCTTCGTCGAAGATGCGAGCCATTCTTATTCGGTTATTGGACGAGTGTAAAATAGATTAAACCGCGCTGTTCCGTTCCTTTTTCAACTCACTACTGCAGCAGGAAAGAGATGGCATATGAGGGATTGATGGTCAGCGTCTCGGGCGTGCGCGGACGCGTCGGCGAAGCGCTGACACCCGAGATCGTCGCAAAATTCGCCGCCGGGTTCGGCGCCTGGGCGAGAGGCCGCGATTCCGGCGGACGCGCTCGAATCGTCGTGGGCCGCGACAGTCGCGTGTCGGGACCCATGTTCCAGCCCGTTGTCATCTCCGCCCTCCAGTCAGTGGGGTGCGACGTAATACTCGTGGACATGGCTCCCACGCCTACGATCCAGCTGGCGGTGGAGCACCACCACGCGGCTGGCGGCCTGGCGATCACTGCCAGTCATAATCCCATCGAGTGGAACGCCCTGAAGTTCATCGGGCCGTCGGGACTTTTTCTCGACGGCTCCGAAGCCGCGGAGATGCGAAGCGTGGTAGATGGGGACATTCCGCGGGCCAAGTGGGATGAGCTCGGCGTCATCGTCGACGACCGGGCCGCCGTCGATCGGCACATCGAGCTCGTTCTCTCGCTTCCATTCATCGATGTGGAGGGAATCCGGCGGAGAAAATTCAAGGTCGCTCTGGATTGCGTGCGGGGAGCCGGCGGAGCGTTCATGCCGCGGTTGCTCGAGCGCCTTGGATGCGACGTTGCCGCAATCAATATCGAGACCGACGGCCGATTCCCGCGAGCGCCCGAGCCGGTCGCGGAGAATCTCGGCGATCTCGAGAGACTCGTCCGTGATTCGGGCGCGGAGATCGGATTTGCGGTTGACCCCGATGTCGACCGGCTCGCGCTCGTGTCCGACGAAGGAAAGGCGATCGGCGAGGACTACACCCTGGCGCTCGCGGCGAAGCTCGTGCTTCGCCATCGCGATGGGGCAATCGTGACGAATCTCTCCACGAGCCGCATCGTCGATGACATCGCACGCGAGCAGAACCGGCGCGTGATCCGCGCACCCGTCGGGGAAGTCAATGTCGCGACGCGCATGAGGGCCGAGAACGCGCCGATCGGGGGAGAGGGGAATGGGGGCGTGATTCTCACCGAGCTTCACCTCGGGCGTGACGCACCGCTTGGCGCGGCGATCATTCTTCAGCTGCTACTCGAAGAGGGAAAGCAGCTTTCCGAGATCGTCGCGTCGTATCCACGCTACTCGATCGTGAAGGACAAGCTGGACAGGCCGTCCGCTCCGCTGGACGACGTTTATACCAGTCTCAAAAAGGCATTTGCCGACGCCGAAGTCGACACTCAGGACGGACTGCGTCTCACCTGGGCTGACCGCTGGGTGCATGTCCGGCCGTCGGGGACGGAGCCGATCGTGAGAGTGATCGCCGAGGCTCCGACGGTTGAAGAGGCGGAGTCTCTCATCGCCCGGTGCCGCGAGCCGCTCGACAAGCTGAAATGACGGCGAGGGGCCGCTATCCCGGCCCCTGAATTGCCCCTTATTTTCCGCTTTACCAGACAAGCCCTATAAAAGAAGAGCGGTTATATGTGCGGCATCGTTGGCTACATCGGAGACAGGGGAGCGACTCAGCTTCTCCTGGACGGACTCAAGCGTCTCGAGTATCGCGGATATGATTCGGCGGGAGTTGCAATCCTCAACGGCCACGGCGTCGAGACACGCAAGGCCGCCGGAAAGATTTCACGCCTCGAGGCGGCGCTTGCGTCTGCGCCAATCAGCGGGAATCTCGGCATCGCGCACACTCGCTGGGCCACACACGGTCCGCCGACGGAATGCAACGCGCACCCGCAGATGGACTGCAAGGCGAACATCGCGGTAGTCCACAACGGAATCATCGAAAACTCGACGACGCTCAAGGCGCAGCTGGTGGAGCGCGGGCACAAGTTCGTGTCCGAGACGGACACCGAGGTTCTCGCACATCTGATCGAAGAGGCCTTCGACGGAAGCCTCGAGGATGCAGTGATCGAAGCTCTCTGGCAGGTCGAGGGCACCTACGGCATCGCCGTCGTGTCCAGTGAGGACCGCGACAAGATCGTTGCCGCACGCAAGGGCAGCCCGCTCCTCATCGGCCTGGGCGACGGCGAGTATTACATCGCGAGCGACGCGTCGGCGATCCTCTCTCATACGCGCGAAGTGGTCTACCTCGACGACGGGGATCTCGCCGTTCTCACCCGCGATTGATACAAGGTCATCGACCTCCGCGCGCGCGAGCTGAACAGGACGGTCCACAAGATCGAGTGGGACCTTCATCAGATCGAGCGGGGCGGTTTCGACCACTTCATGCTGAAGGAGATCTTCGAGCAGCCGGCCACGATCGAGAACTGCATGCGCGGCCGACTGCTCGACGAGGAAGGCACGTCGAAGCTCGGCGGTCTCAACATGACCGATGACGAGCTGCTCAAGTTCGACAACATCATCATCACGGCCTGCGGCACGAGCTGGCATTCGGCGCTCATCGGCGAGCACATGCTGGAGGAGCTCACGCGAATTCCGGTCGAAGTCGAATACGCCTCGGAGTTTCGCTATCGCAATCCGATCGTGAACGACCGCACGCTCTGCATCGTCATCTCGCAGTCCGGTGAAACTGCCGATACACTGGCAGCGATGCGTGAGGCGAGAAGCCGCGGCGCTCGCGCATACGGGATCGTGAACGTTGTCGGCTCGACGATCGCGCGCGAGTCCGGCGGCGGCATATACGTGCATGCCGGCCCTGAGATTGGAGTTGCGTCCACGAAGGCATTCACGAGCCAGGTGGTGGCGCTCGCTCTCCTGACCCTGAAGATCGGGCGCCTGAAAGGCGTATCAGTCGTAAAGGGAAAGGAAATCATCGAGGCTCTGCGCGCACTCCCCGGCCAGGTGAAACAGATCCTGGAT
>DASWQD010000127.1:0-6898 GCA_036398255.1 Gemmatimonadaceae bacterium
GCGCGTGTCCGGCCTGCGCCGGCGTTCCGCCCAGCATCTCAGTTGCTGCCGCGGCCGCCATCGCCGCGCCCGCGCCAGTCTCCGCCTGACATCCGCCCTCCGCACCAGACAGCGAAGCACGCTCTGCGATCACTGCTCCCACTAGCCCTGCTGTCGCCAGCGCGTCCACAACCTTCTCGTCGGGAATTGCCTTCGCCCTGGCGAGACCCGTCAAAACCGCCGGGAGCGTTCCTGCTCCTCCCGCCGTCGGCGCCGCAACAATCACCCCCATTGCCGCATTCACTTCCTGAACCGCCAGCGCTCTCGCCAGGATGTCCCTGAAAGGAGTGTCGGCGAGCGGGCCGACAGCATCGTTGAACAGTTTTGCGGCGTCCCCGCCTACGAGCCCGGACGACGATCTCAGGTCGCCCGTCATTCCATCACCTATTGCACCGCGCATCACTTCGAGAGCTCGCCCGAGCGAGGCGCGGATCTCTTCTATCGAGCGGCCCTGGTCCTCGGATTCGCGCTCGAGCGCAACCTGAGACAGCGACTTGCCCTGAGCCTCCGCGTCCCGGATTGCGTCGGCGATTGCGCGATACATCTACGCTCCGCCGACCTTGTCGAGACGCCGCGCCCAGCGAACCCACTCGAGTGACCTGATCTCGTCGCGAACACCTTCACCCGGCGAATCATCACACTCGATCACCATGAACGCGTCTCCCCCTTTCTGCTTTCTCGTCAACTTGAGGGTGGCGATGTTGATGTCGTGATCGGCGAGGATGCTCGTTATTCGGGCGATCGAGCCCTTCCTGTCTTCAGCTACGAGGGTAATGGTGTGGAAGTTTCCGGTAACCTCGACGGGATAGCCGTCGATTTCCGTCACCAGAACCCGGCCGGCCCCGAGCGATGAGCCGGTGAGCGTCGCATGGATGTCACCGCGCTCGAGGGTCATCCGGACAGTATTGGGATGCGCGCTGTCTGAAAGGGTGGTTTTCTCGAACCGGTAGTCGAGCCCTTCCCGTTCGGCGATCTGGAGGGCGGTGCGGATCCGCTCGTCGTCAGGCCTGAACCCGAGGAGTCCCGCGGCGAGCGCCTTGTCCGTGCCGTGTCCCTCTCCGGTCCGGGCAAAGGAGCCGTGGAGCTCGAGAACCGCCTTCTGCGGAGTCCCGTTCACCAGTCCGCGCGCGAGCAGGCCCAGCCGGCAGGCCCCCGCAGTGTGACTGGAGGAGGGCCCGACCATTACCGGGCCGATGATGTCGAGAAGCGATACCATACCTTTATATAGTTTAGCTACTCTGAGAACCAGAGAAACCGGTACCGGGTACCGGGTACCGGGTAACGGGTACCGGGTGCCGGGTACCGGGTACCGGAGCTACCCTGCCTTCTTCTGCAGTCGTCTAGCAAGAAGGGGTCTCAGGAACTGGCCGGTATACGACTCGTTTACTTCCGCCACGTCCTCCGGCTTTCCGCTCGCCACCACGGTCCCCCCGCGCAGGCCGCCGTCGGGGCCAAGGTCCACGATCCAGTCCGCCGTCTTGATCACGTCGAGGTTGTGCTCGATCACGAGGACCGTGTTGCCGCGCTCGACGAGGCGGTGCAGCACGTCGAGAAGCATCCGCACATCCTCGAAATGGAGCCCTGTCGTCGGCTCGTCGAGAATGTAGAAGGTTCGCCCCGTATCGCGCTTCGACAGCTCCGTCGCGAGCTTGACCCGCTGTGCCTCTCCCCCGCTGAGCGTTGTGGCGCTCTGACCCAGGTGGATGTAGCCGAGGCCGACGTCGTTCAGAGTGTGAAGCTTCTGGTAGATGCGCGGCTGGTTCTCGAAGAATGCGAGGGCATCTTCGACGGTGAGGTCGAGGACATCGGCGATCGAGAGGCCGCGGAATCGCACCTCGAGAGTCTCGCGATTGTACCGCTTGCCCTTGCAGACGTCGCACGGCACGTAGACGTCGGGCAGGAAATGCATCTCGATCTTCACGAGCCCGTCGCCTTCGCACGCCTCGCAGCGTCCGCCTTTCACGTTGAATGAGAAACGGCCGGGACCGTATCCGCGAATCTTCGCCTCCGGCATTTCCGCGAAGAGCTCGCGAATCGGAGTGAAAAGTCCGGTATAGGTGGCGGGATTCGAGCGCGGCGTGCGACCGATCGGACTCTGATCGATGTCGATGACCTTGTCGATGTGCTCGAAGCCGGTGATTCGATCGTGCGCACCGGGCACCACGCGAGCGCGGTAGAAATGCCTCGCGAGCGAGTTGTGCAGGATGTTCTCGATCAGTGTGGACTTACCCGATCCCGACACACCGGTAACCGCGACGAACAATCCGAGCGGAATGTCGACGTTCACGCCGCGAAGATTGTGCTCACGCGCGCCTTCGATTCGAATCACCCGCGATGGATCCGCGGCCCGCCGACTCACCGGAACCGCGATGGACACCTCGCCCCGCAGGTATCTGCCCGTGATCGACGACTCGTGATTCGTAACATCCTCGACACTTCCCTCGGCGACGACGATCCCGCCGTGCTTCCCTGCTCCGGGCCCGAGGTCGATGAGGTGATCGGCCTCGCGCATCGTTTCCTCATCGTGCTCCACGACGATCACCGTGTTGCCGAGGTCGCGGAGCTGGCGAAGCGTCGCGAGGAGACGCGCATTGTCGCGCTGGTGCAGACCGATCGACGGCTCGTCCAGGATGTAGAGGACTCCAACGAGGCGTGATCCGATCTGCGTCGCAAGTCGAATGCGCTGCGCTTCGCCGCCCGAAAGCGATTCTGCCGATCGGCCAAGAGTGAGATAGTCCAGCCCGACGTCGTCGAGGAATCGCAGTCGCTCGCGAATCTCCTTGAGTATCGGCCCGGCGATTTCCGAATCGAGTCCGACGCCATTCACATTTCTCACCGGAATCGATTCGAAGAACCTGAGTGCACCGGTGATCGCAAGCTCGGTGACTTCGCCGATGTTCTTGTCGGCAATCGTGACAGCAAGCGATTCCGGCTTGAGCCGGCGACCGCCGCAGCTGGTGCAAGGTCTCGCCTGCATGAACTCATCGAGCTGCATACGAACCGAATCCGATTCTGTCTCGTTGTACCGTCTCTGCACGTTGGCGATCACGCCTTCCCACTTTCCGGCTGCATCGCTCTTCACGTTGCGGCGCCCGCTCGAGCCGTAGAGCATGATATCCCGCGCCTGCTGCGGCAGCTGGCCCCACGGCGTGTTGAGAGAGAATCCGAACTGCTTCGAAAGACCGGGCAGAATCACTTTCCGGAGATATCCATCGGGCTCGCCCCAGGGGAGAATCACTCCCTCGAGAATCGAGATGCTCCCATCGCCGAGGATCAGCTGCTCGCTGACTTCCCGCCGCACGCCGAGGCCGCCGCAATCGAGGCACGCTCCGAAGGGGGAGTTGAACGAGAAATGGCGCGGCTCGAGCTCGGGAAGTGAAATGCCGCACACGGGACAACCGTACTTCTCCGAAAAGAGATGCGTCGTGCGGTCATCCTGGCGACTGACTTCGATGAGGCCCTCGGAGAGCTTGAGTGCAGTCTCGACCGAATCGGCAAGACGGCCGCGATCTTCCCCGCGAACCATCAGGCGGTCGACGACAACGGAGATGCTGTGATTCAGCTTGCGGTTGAGTCGCGGCGGATTGGCGATCTCGATGAGGTCACCGTCAACGTACGCGCGAACGAATCCCTGCTTTCTCGCCGCGTCGAACAGCTCCTTGAATTCTCCCTTTCTGCCGCGGACGAGTGGAGAGAGAACTTCGATCCTTGTCCCTTCGGGCCAGGTGAGGATGGTCGCCGCAATCTGTCCGGCGCTCTGTCGCTCGACCGGACGACCGCAGTTAGGGCAATGCGGAGTTCCGGCGCGTGCGTAAAGCAGGCGAAGGTAGTCGTAGATCTCGGTGACGGTGCCGACTGTCGAGCGCGGATTGTGCCCCGCTGTTTTCTGCTCGATGGAGATCGCTGGCGACAGTCCTTCGATCGAATCGACGTCCGGCTTTTCCATCAGCCCGAGGAACTGACGGGCATAGGCGGAGAGTGACTCGACGTATCTACGCTGGCCTTCCGCGTAAATCGTATCGAAGGCGAGCGACGACTTGCCGGAACCGGAGAGGCCGGTGATCACGGTGAGCCGGTCTCTCGGAATCGTTACATCGATGTTGCGGAGGTTGTGCTCGCGCGCTCCACGGACGATAAGCGCTTCTTCTGGCATAGCATTGAAAGGTGAAACCCCGACAGGCTGGATACAAGCCGCGGATTGAGTGACGACGGGGAGCAACGAGCGTATTATCTTCGAACCAGATTTTTTCAACGGGATTCGAAGCTTGGCGCACACCGACGCAGTCATCGTGTTCACCACAATCGCGAACGAGGCCGAGGCGGTCACGCTCGTTCGCGCCCTGCTCGAGCGGCGTCTCATCGCCTGCGGCACCATTCAGGCTGGATCCCGCTCGATTTACCGGTGGGAAGGCAAGATCGCCGACGAGTCCGAAGCGGTGCTGCTGCTGAAGACCCGTTCAGGCTGCATCGAGGGCCTGAGGCGCGCATTCGCCGAGCTGCATCCGTACAAAGTGCCTGAGCTCCTCGCCGTCCCCGTGACCGGGGGACTGGAGCGCTACCTCGGCTGGATCAACAGCGAGACGAGCCTGACGATAGCGTGAGCCGAAAAGCAATCGGGCTTTTCGTCATCCTGGTGTGGGTGGCGGGCCTCGCCTTTCTCTACAATCGCACCACTCACCGCACTCTCGAGCAGCAGCTGACTGAAGTCGGCATGCGCGTGTCGCCGGAGACGTTCTATTACACGCTCCAGCAGGCGGGAAAGCAGGTGGGCGTGGCGTCGTCCGCGATCGATACGTCGAAGACTCGCGTCACCGCGGCCGACCTCGTGCGCGGAAGATTTCCAGTCGGCAACGATACGCTGCGCCTCGAAGCAAGATCGGAAGCGCGCTTTACGCGCGGCATGCGGCTGAGGGATTTCATCATCCGCGCGGATGGAGATCTCACTCCCTTCCAGGTACGCGGAGTGATGCAGGAAGGAGAGGAAAAAACGCTGCGCGTGACGACCGAGCCGCGAGGCGAGCGGCCGATCACGCAGGAAGCAATCGCCGAGGCTCCCGTTTTCATCCCGACCGTGGCGCCGCTGCCGCTGATGCTGACGCGCAGCCCGAAGACCGGCGATTCCGTGCGCGTCGCGATGTTCGATCCCGTCTCGCGCGGACTGAAGACGGTCACGCTCCGGATCGAGGCTGACTCCCTTTTTCTCATCGCCGACAGCGCCGCATTCGATTCCACGTCGAACAGATGGGTGAAGGCGCACCAGGACTCGGTGCGCGGCTGGCGAATCACGACCAGGAGCTCGCCGGTTACAGCGTGGGTGGATGCGATGGGAAGGCTCATCGCGGCGAGCGAGCCGGGCGGAATTTCCATGGTAAGAACGGCCTTCGAGCTCGCTTTCTCCAACTGGAAAAACGACGAGGATCAGAGGGCTTCGCCTGGCGGAGGCACAGGGGTGCAGAGGAAGGCCAAACCAGGGAATTAGAGTTTACGAGGGGGGCCGGTTGCTCGTCTTAATCAGACTATGATCGCGTTAACCTCTCTCACGAAGCGTTACGGGTCGTTCACCGCAGTCGACGCGATCGATCTGCAGGTACCGAAAGGCGAGCTGTTCGGCTTTCTAGGTCCGAACGGCGCGGGAAAAACGACGACACTGCGAATGATCGCAGGCATTCTCCGCCCGTCATCGGGCGGTGTGCGCATCGGCGACGTGGACGTCACCGCCAATCCGATGTCAGCCAAGTCGATGCTCGGCTACATCCCCGACAGGCCCTACATCTACGCGAAGCTGACCGGCTCGGAATTCCTGCGATTCGTCGCCGGGCTCTACAGCCAGAACGGCAAGAACATCGAGCATCGCGGGCGCGAGCTGCTGGCGCTCTTCGACCTGGAGGAGTGGCGCGACGAGCTCGTCGAGAGCTACAGCCACGGAATGAGGCAGAAGCTGATCATCTCGTCGGCATTCATTCACAAGCCCGACGTCATCGTCGTCGACGAGCCGATGGTCGGGCTCGATCCAAAGGCAGCGCGCATCCTGAAGGATCTCTTCCGCGAATACACACGGCGCGGACACACCATCATGATGTCCACGCACACGCTCGAAGTCGCGGAGACGATGTGCGACCGCATCGGCATCATCCAGGGCGGAAAGATCCGCGCTCTCGGAACGATGGACGAGCTGAGAGCGTCATCCGCGACCGGGCGCGAAGGGCTCGAGGAAATCTTCCTGAAGCTGACTGGAGAAAACGCCGCCCGCGAATTCGTGGACGTCCTCGATGCCTGAGGCGGTAGCCGGTCCATCGTTTCTGCACCTGCTCTGGCCCAAGCTCCAGAGCATGCGCGCCCGCGCGACAAGCAAGGAATCGGGAGCGGCAGGCCGCTTCGGTGCGCTGGCGATAATCGGCGTGGCGTTCTGGGGATTCATCTTCGCGATATTGTATCGCCTGCTGGTTTACTTCCGCGGCATTCCGGAAATCGGTCCGCTGCTCGCGGGAAAGCTTCTCGGGCTGATCCTCATCAGCTTCTTCGGCATGCTGCTCCTGTCGAACGTGATCAGCGCACTATCGACGTTCTTCCTGGCGAAAGATCTCGACCTGCTCGTGGCCGGCCCGGTCGACTGGCTTCGCCTCTACGCTGCCAAGCTCGTCGAAACGTGCGCACATTCGAGCTGGATGGTGGTGCTCATGGCGGTTCCGCTGTTCGCCGCGTACGGAATCGTGTACGACGGCGGACCGATGTTCGTGTTCGTCGTGTTCAGCACGTTCGTTCCCTTTCTGATACTTCCGACCGTGATCGGCTCGGCGATCACGCTCGTGCTCGTGAATATTTTCCCGGCACGCCGCACGAAGGACATCCTGAGCGTGAT
>DASWQD010000128.1:0-3058 GCA_036398255.1 Gemmatimonadaceae bacterium
ATAGCAGGCTGAAATGCGATATCGGATTATATGGGTCCTGCCGGCTGCGTTGTTGAGTGCATGCTCGCCCGATGACACCAGTGCACAGACGCGGGAGCAAAAGGCGACCGCGACGAGTTCGGTGTGGCAGCGGCCGAGTGACGCGGAGCTCAGGAAGAAGCTGACGCCGCTGCAGTTCTCCGTGACCCGCCGCGATGATACGGAGACACCCTTCCGCAACGAATACTGGGACAATCACGAGCCCGGGATCTACGTCGACATCATTTCCGGAGAGCCGCTGTTCAGCTCACTCGACAAGTACGACTCCGGGACCGGCTGGCCGAGCTTCACGAAGCCGCTCGAGCCCGGGAACATCAGGACGAAGACCGATTACAAGCTGCTGTATCCGCGTACTGAGGTGAGATCGAAGCTGGCCGACTCACACCTGGGACATCTCTTCGACGACGGTCCGCAGCCCGCAGGTCTTCGCTACTGCATGAATTCCGCAGCGATGCGATTCGTTCCTGTATCTGAGCTCGTGGCCCAGGGATACGGAAAGTACCTGCCGCTCTTCAAGAAGAATTCCAAGTAAGAGCGGAACTGGTTACACAGTAGTCGACGGGAAAAAAAACGGGGTGCCTTTCGGCACCCCGTTTCCATTTCCAGGAGAAGATTACTCTTCCCCGCCCGGCGGTACGACGATGGCGTCGGAACCGATTGTCACGATCACGAAATCATCGCGACGGTTACGCTGCCAGCAATCCTCGTTGTGGTCTGTGCAGACCGGGCGCTCTTCACCATAGCTGACCAGGTCGAACCGGTCGGCTGCGATGCCACGCTCCACGAGGTAACGCTTCGCTGCGGCGGCACGACGCTGACCGAGGGCCAGGTTGTACTCATCCGAGCCGCGCTCGTCGGCGTTGCCTTCGATGCGGATTCTCATGCCCGGGTTGGCATTGAGCCACGGGATCTTGCGATCGAGGGTCGCTGCTGCATCCGGACGGATGTCATCCTTGTCGAAGTCGAAGTAGATCGGAGCCGTGATGGCTGTGGTGTCGACGACCACTGCTGCGGGTGGTGCAGGTGCGACGCAGGCAGGATCGGTCTGCAGGATTCCACCAAGACCCGGGTACGGGCACATTGCCGGAGGCGGCGGCGGCGGGGCCGGAGCGACGCACTGCGGGCTGGATGCCGGAATGTTCTCGAGTCCGGCGTATGTGCACATAGCTTCACGACGGGCGCCGCCAACGAGCAGCGACAGGCCACCGCGTCCGATCAGGTTGAGGTTCTTCGTGTCCTTCATGTAGTCGACAACTCCGTCGAGACGGAGAGCGACACGGTTCGCGACATGGAAGCGAAGTCCAAGGTCGCCGCTTACGCCGTAGTTATAGGTGAACTGGCGATCGGTGTTGGCTGCTTCGGTGCTGTAGTTCGACCGAACTGCGCCGGCGCCGATGATGACCTGCGCGCTGCGTGCGACTGGAATGTTGTAGAGCATGCGCAGGGCAAACGTCGTGTAATCGATCGGATTGTTGTTGAATCCGGCCCGTGCGGGCGGATCGCGATCGAGGTCAGGCGAGTGCTGTCCGTCGGCCTCGAGCTCCCAATGCGGGTCGCTGAGGAAGACGCCGACGCGTCCACCAAATCCAAAGCCGTCCTTCGGATTGCCTGGTGCGTTGTCGTCGAAGTGCGTGTACTGACCGAAGACGCCGAGCTCGAGCATTCCGGGCAGGGCCCAGTCGTCACCGAGGTCGTCCCAGAACATGTACGGGCGCCACGGTGCGACGCTGGCGGTCGACGTGCCGAAAAGCGCCCCGATGTCCGGACGGAATTCGAGACCAGCCTGCGCTCGCAGATTCGTGTGGGAATCGTACACCGCATTGCTGGTTCCGCCGATCCGTCCGCCGTTCGGCATGTAGTCGACGATTCCATCGACTCTCAGGCCGATCGAGCCAAGGCCGATCGTGAAGCCGACGTTGCCTTCAACGCCGTAGTTGTAGCCGCGCGAGTTGGAGCGGATCTGCTGAAGCTCAGTCCCTGTTGGCTCGTCAGGCTCGTATCCGGCGTACGACGAAATGACACCGCCGGCGCCGAGGTGGAAGGAAGCGATCCCCGCGAAGGGGAAGCTGTAGCGAATGCGGCCAGACACGGGTCCGTACCAGATCTTTCCGGACTGACCCGCACCCTCCTGCTCAGGGCGGTTGTAGGAATTCTCGTACTCGAGATTCCAGTTGGGTGCAAAGTAGGCGCCGACCCGTCCGCCGACACCGAACACGTTTTCGAGTAACAACGCGTCGTCGAACTTGGTGTACTGCCCAAAGCCGCCCAACAACAGCGTTCCCGGCTGCTGTGCCGCGGCCGTTCCGCCGAAGAGCAAGGCCGTCATTGCGCAGACGGTCCAACGTCTTCTCAACATGTGAATTACCTCTTTCGAATGGTGGATACAGCTACTACAACCGGGACATCGTTATCGCGATTGCCGTGAGGCAGGATGTATGCCGGTAGACCTTCGGCCCCGTAAGGCCAGGGTCCGCGGCCAAACTTAGCAATCTTTTCATCACTCGCTAGGCGCTCGCACCGCATTATCACGATAGGCACATACCGATTATCCGCGGTGAAAACATATGAGCGCCAACGGGTTGAAAGATTGGCTCATCCGACCTGGGTAGCGCCCGCACGGGCTTGCAAAATCAGCGCCACACTTCTTTAAATGTTCCGGAGTGCGAAGGAGACGCAGCAAGCGTCCCGTCGTTTCCACATCACCGTTTTCGCACCTTGTCACGGCGCCACCATGCCGCTCGCTCGCGACGGCGCATCACACCGACTGCATGTCGCCATGCCTGTTTCATCTCGGTGGCGTCGCGAAACCGATCCTCGATCGATGTAGCCAGTGCGCGTCTCAACCACTCCTGGATTGGAGACGCAAAGCGCGAGAGATCAGCAGCTCCAGCGAGCTGTCTTGCCAGTATGGTCGGTGCGTCGCCGTCCCCGAACGGAGGCTGCCCGCACAACGCATAGACCACGATCGCCGCAAGCGCGAAGAGATCGACCGACGAACCCTGTGGCTCGCCCAGCAGCT
>DASWQD010000129.1:0-3501 GCA_036398255.1 Gemmatimonadaceae bacterium
TCATGTACTCGCGTGTAACTTCCTGTGCGATGAGCATTCGATATTTGTTGGTTTTTGCGGTCGCTCTTGGATGCGCGGCTGAGAAGAGGAGTGAGCCCGGGCTTGAGAGAAGTACGAGCGCCGGGCCTCCGCCGGTTTCGGACGACTCTGGTGTCTCTGTTACCTCTGCCTCCTCTGCGGCCTCTTCTTCACCGAAAGTTACAGTATTGTTTTTCGGGACGAGTCTCACCGCCGGATATGGGCTCGATCCGTCGCTCGCCTTCCCGAACCTGATCGAGAAGAAGTCAGAGTCTACTGCGACGCCGATCAGGGCGATCAATGCCGGACTTTCCGGCGAGACTTCGGCGGGTGCGCTGCGCCGCATCGAGTGGGCACTCCGGAAGCCTGTCGACATCGTGGTGCTGGAGACGGGTGGAAACGATGCGTTGCGCGCGCTCGATCCGGATTCTCTCGAGTCGAATCTCGAGGGAATAGTGAAACGCATTCGCAAGGCACAGCCGTCGGCGCGAATTCTTCTCGCCGTGATGGAATCGCCGCCGAATCTCGGCGTGCGCTACACGACCCGGTTCCGTGAGGCGTACACGAATGTGGCGCGCCGCGAGAACCTGGCGCTCGTGCCGTTCCTTCTCGACAAGGTCGCGGGTGATCCGCAGCTGAATCAGGCCGACGGAGTCCATCCCAATGAAAGGGGCGAGCGCATAGTCGCGGACAACGTCTGGCGAGCGCTCGAGCCGGTCGTCCGGGAGATTTCCTCGGCCAGGTGAACGGGTGCGGAACGACGATCAACGGCCACTTTGGCCGTCAGTCGGTAGCTGACAGCGGTAGCTAAATGCTAAAAGCTGTAAGAATGGGGAGAAACCAGAACAGCGGAACAGCACGCACCGCCTTTATCCAATTCTTAGAGCTTACGGCGTATGGCTCCCGCTACCAGCTGCTGGCTAACGGCAGCTGTTCCGCGGCGAAGTCATTCCCCGGAGTTTACCGCCGCCCCGTATCCGGTTAAATTCCAAGGCTTGTTTTGAATTGACCTGAAATTGGATTAACGATGGCATTTCCAGCGACACAGATACGACGAGGCATGGTGCTCGTGTTCGAGGGCGACCCGTGCCGTGTAGTCGATTTCCGTCACCACACGCCCGGCAACCTCCGCGCGATGGTGCAGGCGAAGCTCAAGAATCTTCGCACCGGCTCCAGCTTCGATCACCGTTTCCGCGCCGCGGATTCGGTCGAGAAGGCGTCGATGGAGACGCACGATCTGGAGTTCCTGTATCAGGGTGGCGACACGTACCACTTCATGAATACCGAGAACTACGATCAGCTCGAGATGGACGAGGAGACGCTCGGCGACAACGCGCAGTGGATGCAGCCCGGGATGAAGATCCAGGCCGAGTATTACAACGGCCGCCCGATCGGAATCGATCTGCCGAATTCGATGGTGCTCGAAGTCGTCGACACGTCGGCGGTGATGAAGACCGCGACGAAGAACGCGTCGTCGAAGCCGGCGAAGCTCGAGAATGGCGTGACGATCAACGTTCCGGAGTTCGTGAAGACTGGTGAGAAGGTTCGCGTGAACCCGAACACCGGCGAGTATATGGACAGGGCGAAGTAAAGCGGTTGTCCGAGGAAGTTGGCTCGGTTAAGATGCAGGTGCTATTAGCTCGTAGCTCGTAGCTCGTTGCTGTTTAACATGGTGGCTGTAGCTCAATCGGTTAGAGCACCGGACTGTGGCTCCGGGGGTTGCGGGTTCAATTCCCGTCAGCCACCCTCGCACTGAGCCGCGCAATGCGCGATGCGTAATGCGCAGCAAGGTATTTGCTAGGTCCGTAGCTCAATTGGTAGAGCACCGGTCTCCAAAACCGGCGGTTGGGGGTTCGATTCCCTCCGGGCCTGTCGACGAGAAAATGAAGCACGGCGCTATCGTCTAGGGGACCAGGACGGGGCCCTCTCAAGGCCCAAACACGGGTTCGAATCCCGTTAGCGCTATTGATAGATCGGCCCCATCGTCTATCGGTTAGGACGGCACCCTTTCACGGTGCAGAGAGGGGTTCGATTCCCCTTGGGGCTATTGGGGAATCCGCCGGAACAGCGGCGTAGCAGGAAAGTAGTTGGGGCCGTAGCTCAGTTTGGTTAGAGCACTCGACTGTCACTCGAGAGGTCGCGGGTTCGAGCCCCGTCGGCCCCGTATGTTCTAGCTTGCAGCGATATGCTACAAGCGGTAAGAATTTGAAAGAAAGGCGGTTGCTTAGAGCGTAAAGCGTACTGCTAGCGTCTGCTGTGTTGATGCCCTGGTGGTGAAATTGGTAGACACGCCATCTTGAGGGGGTGGTGCCGAAAGGCATAGCGGTTCGAGTCCGCTCCAGGGCATTTCCAGAAGTTCGAAGTTCGCACTCGCCACCGTAGCTCAGGGGTAGAGCTCTCGATTCGTAATCGAGCGGTCGTCGGTTCAAATCCGACCGGTGGCTCTCGCCTCACAACACAAATACGCTCCCCAAAAAGGGAGCTTTTTTGTACCCATCCGCCCCGTGGATCGTGTTCCTTCCAGAGGAAACAGGCGTCACCATGATCAATCATCTGATCGAATTCGAAGGCTATCGCGCCCGGATCGAGAGGGCGAGAGACGGAATGCTCTACGGCCGCGTGCTGGGGCTGGAGGAGATCGTCAATTTCAAGGCGCCGACGATGCGCGTGGTCGAGAGGCAGTTCATCAAGGCCCTCGAGGCGTATTTCGAGCGATGCAAGCAGCGGGGGATCGATCCCGAGAAACCCGCGGAGATGGGCATCTAGGCCTCAGCGCAGGAACTTCTTCTTTTTCTCCGGCGGGGCCTGAAGCTCTTCGATCTCGGCTTCGCGCGCTGCGACTTCCTTCTCCAGCCGCTTGTTCTCCTCCTGAAGATCCTCGAGGAAACGTCCGCGCATCTTCGCGTTCTCGAACGCCTCGACTGATTTCTTCATGAGCTCGAGGTAAGCCTCGGCGAGCCGGGGGAGTGCGACGCGAGCGAAGCCGTAGAACTCCTTCTGATAGTCCGCGCACATCTCACACTCCGCGGGGTCGTGCTCAACGAGCGGAGCAATCGACTCGAGCTCGAGCGCACGCTGCGCCATCGCGTGGCAATCGCCGTCAAAGGCCATGACTCAAATATGGTATGCGCTTTACCTGCGTGAAGCCCCAATGTTGCGGCTTGAGGAACACCGACGTCGCGCTACATTCAGTCGCGAGCACCATTCGCGGGCGTAATTCAGTTGGTAGAATGCCAGCTTCCCAAGCTGGACGTCGCCGGTTCGAGTCCGGTCGCCCGCTCTCTGTTGGCTGTGGATTGCTGCTGTAAAACATGATCGCCCCATGGTGGTTTCGTGGGGCGAATCTTGTTTTGGACGACGCCTGAGTAGTGGGTCAGTTTGACGTACCAACCCTTGCGAGCGATTGCGAACCCAGGATTGAGGATCTTCGAGGAATAAGGATTGAGGACTTTGCGGCCTCAGGACCAACTACAATCGACGATT
>DASWQD010000130.1:0-6246 GCA_036398255.1 Gemmatimonadaceae bacterium
TTGATGGCCGCCGACACCTTCTTCGCCGTATCTCCATCGAGCGCCATCTTGAGCTTGACCACGCGCGTGACTTTGTCTCCGCCGGCAGGCTTCACGTCGCCGATGTCGAGATTCTTCACGGGCACTCCGCGCTTGATCAGCTTGGACTGAAGCACGTCGAAAAGCGCTTCCATGCGATACTCGCTTTCCGCTGTCAGGGTGAGCGTGCCTTCGGACCGGCTGAAGTCGATCGTCGCTACGCTTCCCTTGAAATCGTAGCGCTGCGCGATCTCCTTCTGCGCCTGATTGACCGCGTTGTCTACTTCCTGGAGATCGACGCCGGTGGTGACGTCGAATGAGGATTGGCTTGCCATGTCCTCAATTTAACAGCCCTTCCGGGAGTCTACCCGAGAAATGACTCCAGAGCCCGGCGGCGCGAATTGTGGCGAAGCTTGAGGAGTGCCTTCTCCTTGATCTGGCGAACCCGCTCGCGCGTGATGCCGAGGAGCGTGCCGATGTCCTCGAGGGTCATCGGATCTTCGCCGTCGAGGCCGAAATACAGCCGCAGGATCTTGGATTCTCTCTCCTTCAGTCCCGACAGGGATTCCTCGATGGCTTCCGTCAGAGCTTTCTCGAAAGTTTGTTCGTCGGGAGTCCGGTTGGTGGTGTCCGGGAGATAGTCGAGCAGCCGGTTGTCTTCACCCGGCGTCATCGGCGCGTCGAGCGAGAGATGCACCTGCGAGATCAGCATCGTCTTCGCGACTTCTTCCTCGGTGATGTCGAGGCCTTCCGCGATTTCGCCGTGAGTCGGCTGGCGCCCCAGCTCCTGGAGGAGGGTGCTCGCTCTCTTGCCGATTCGGTGAAGCGCGCCAGCGCGATTGAGCGGCACTCTCACGATGCGTGACTGCTCCGCAAGCGCCTGAAGAATGCTCTGCCGGATCCACCACACGGCGTACGAGATGAACTTGATGCCCTTCGTCTCGTCGAACTTGTGAGCGGCGCGAATCAGGCCGAGGTTGCCCTCATTGATCAGATCGGAGAGGGATACGCCCTGGTTCTGGTATTTCTTGGCGACGGAGACGACAAATCGCAGGTTCGACCGGACGAGCTTGTCCAGTGCTTCCTGGTCGTTGGTGCGAATCCGCTGCGCAAGCGTGACTTCCTCTTCACGCGTGATGAGCGGATAGACACTGATGTCACGAAGGTATTGATCCAGCGACCCTTCGTCGTACTGCGATTTTCGATTGACCGAGACCGCCATACCGGATGCTGCTCCTTACTGGATCATCTCGCCGAAGCGCTTCCATCGAACGCGCGTGATCCAATCGAGCTTCACGGCGCCGTCGGGATTGTAACTATAATAGACCACAAGTGGTTGTCCGCGCACAAGTGAGTCGGCGACCCAACCCCAATAGCGACTGTCGAGAGAATTGTCCCGGTTGTCGCCGAGGACGAAATAATTTCCTCCTGGGACGACCAGCGGGCCCCAGTTGTTTCGCGTCGGATGATATCCCGGACTCGCCTGAAGCGTTCCGACTGCAAGCGGTGAGCGTGGCGGTGTGGCAACCGGACTGTTCGCCCCGAGGAGAAATCCAAGCTGCCACTTGAATTCCTCGTCGCTCACGTCGGAATCAGGGGAGGTGTGGACCACATACGGCTCTCGCTGGACTACGCGATTCCTGATGAGTGTGCCGTTTCGCATCTCGAGCGTGTCGCCGGGCATGCCGACGATGCGCTTCACAAAATTCTTCGTGCGATCCTGCGGCCACTGGAAGACGATGATGTCTCCCCGCTGCGGCGAACGGATCGCCGGCAGCTTGACCTTCGTGAACGGAACGTCGGCCCCGTAGACCATCTTGTTCACGAGCAGAAAGTCTCCCACGAGGAGAGTGCCTTCCATGCTGCCGGTGGGAATCTTGAATGCCTCGACGAAGAACGAGCGCACCACGAAAAAGAGGGCGAGCGCGATCGCGACTGAGCGGAACCACTCCCAGACGAAGCCCATCGCACCGCTCTCGCGCCGGTTGGCTCGATCGAGTGCTCTTTCCCGCCGACGCTCAGTAAAGCTCATTCGTCCAGCGTTCTCCCATCCTAATCCGGTGTTCCAAGATAATTGTCGATCTGCGCGCGCTGCAAAGTCCCCGAGAAATCCGCGTATCCGACTTTCGTCTCCGAGTAGAACTCGTACACCTGCCAGCCGCCTTCGCGATGCCCGTTGCCCGTCTGCTTTACACCGCCGAAAGGCAGGTGTGCCTCGGCGCCGATCGTCGGGGCATTCACGTAGGTGATGCCATTGTCGAGCTCGTTCATCGCCCTGAATGCGACGTTCACGTTCGACGTGTATATGGATGACGACAGACCGTACTTCACGTCATTGTTGACTGCGAAGGCTTCGTCCGCGGTCGCGACGCGGATCACCGACAGCACGGGCCCGAAAATCTCTTCCTGCTCCAGTCTCTGCCCCGCTTCCACTCGAGCAAAAATCGTGGGCTCGTAGAAATTCCCGCTGCCGAGACCGTCGCCCTCGGCCCGGCGACCGCCGCACAGGAGGTCGTTCCCCTCCGAGACCCCGATGTCGACGTACTTCTCCACCTTCGCCAGCGATCCCTCATGAATGAGTGGACCAACGTCGGTACCCGATTTCCGTCCGTCGCCAAGCTTGAGCGCCTTTGCCTTGTCCACGAGGAGCCCGAGGAAGTTGTCGTGAATTCCCTTCTGCAATATGAGTCTGCTCGTGGCGGTGCAGCGTTGCCCAGTGGTGCCGAACGCGCCCCACAGTGCCCCCTCGAGAGCGAGCTCCAGGTCCGCATCGTCCATCACTATCTGCGCGTTCTTTCCACCCATCTCGAGCGAAAGGCGCTTGTGCATACGCCCGCACGTTGCACCCACGATGCTGCCGGTTTCGGTCGAACCGGTGAATGAAATGAGCGGAATTTCCGGATGCTCGACGATCGCCTTGCCGATCTCCTCGCCGTTGCCGTGGACGAGCTGAATGACTTCCGGCGGGAGGCCAGCCTCGAGGAGAGTCTCCACGAGAATAGTCGCAGTGTGCGGCACATCCTCGGCCGGCTTGAAGATCACCGCGTTTCCGCACACGAGCGCTGGGAACATTTTCCATGTGGGAATCGCGAGCGGAAAATTGAACGGACAGATCAATCCGGCGATTCCGATCGGCCTGCGATAGCTCATCGCCCATTTGTTGCGAAGCTCGCTCGGCACGGTGTGGCCGAAGAGCCGACGCCCCTCGCTTGCGGCGTAGTAGGCGGTGTCGATTCCCTCCTGGACGTCTCCCCGCGTTTCGGTGAGCGGCTTGCCCATCTCGCGGGTCATCGCGTCGGCAATCTCCTCCTTCCGTTTGGAGAGAAGGTCGCCGACGATGCGAAGAACGTCCCCGCGCGCGGGGGCCGGCGTGCTCTTCCATTGAGCGAATCCCCGCTTCGCACTCGCTACCGCGCGCTCCAGGTCAGACGCGCGCGACAACGGGAAGGTTCCGATGAGATCGTCGCGGTCGGCAGGGTTCCGGTTTTCGAAATATTCCCCGGAGTCGGGTGGAACCCAGGCGCCGGCGATGAAGTTGTTGAATTGTTTCATGGTGAGATACGCTAGGTGTGTTCCCGCGTGAGCGCGTAACGCTCGATTTTCTTGTAGAGGTTGGAGCGCGGCATTTCGACTGCGCGGGCAGTCTCGGAGACGTTCCAGTCGAATTCGCGAAGCTTGCTCAGCAGGTATGCGCGCTCCGCGGCTTCCTTGAACTCCTCGAACGTCTTGATCGCAGTAAGCCCGCCGAGGCCTGTGTCGTCGGCGACTCGCGCTCCGGCGAGTCGATCGACGTCCTTCGCGACCAGCTCCTGACCGGTCGCCAGAATGAGCATCCTCTCCACCGTATTGCGGAGCTCGCGCACGTTGCCCGGCCAGTCCAGCTCCATCAGTCGGGCCATCGCCGACTCGCTCACGCCCCGCGGAGTGAAACCTTCCTTCTCGGAGAGAAGCGAGACGAAATACTCGACGAGCTCAGGAATGTCTTCGCGGTGCTCGCGGAGAGGGGGCACGTGAATCGGCACTACGTTGAGGCGGTAAAAGAGATCTTCCCTGAAGCGCCCAGCCGCGATTTCCTGCTCGAGATTCTTGTTCGTCGCCGCGAGCACGCGCACGTCCACGGTAATGGCTTTGGATCCGCCGATGCGGGTGATGACGTTGTCCTGCAGCACGCGCAGGACTTTCGCCTGAGCGGCCATGCTCATGTCCCCAATCTCGTCGAGAAAGAGCGTGCCCTTGTTTGCCTGCTCGAACTTTCCTGGCCGGTCGGCGATGGCGCCCGTGAATGATCCCTTCATGTGACCGAACAGCTCGCTCTCGATCAGCTCTCCGGGGATTGCCGCGCAATTCACTTCCACGAACGGCTTGTCTGCACGCATCGAATTGCGATGGATTGCGCGTGCGACGAGCTCCTTTCCGGTTCCATTCTCTCCGGTGATGAGAACGCGCGCCGGCGTTGCACCGACTTTCTCGATTCGCTCCACGAGCGCCCGCATCACGGGCGAATCACCAACTATCTCGTACGGCGAGCCGGTGAAGCTCCTGAGGCGGGAATTCTCTTCGCGCAGGTTGATGTGATCGAAGACATTCCGCAGCATCACGAGGATGCGGTCGGTGTCGAGGGGTTTTTCCAGAATCTCGTATGCGCCGAGCTGAGTGGCCTCGACCGCGGTGCGGATCGTCGCGTGCCCGCTGATCATCACGACAGTCGCGACCGGATCGATCTCGCGAATTTTCTTGAGCGCTTCCATGCCATCCATCCCCGCCATCTTCACATCCATGAAGACGAGGTTGGGCTTCCACTTCTGATATTCCGTTATTCCGTCGGCGGCATTGGAAACCGCGCGAACCTCGTATCCCTCGTACTCGAGAAGCTGGCCAAGCGCCGCTCGAATGCCCTGCTCGTCGTCGACCACGAGTATCCGCCGGTTCATTGAGTCGCTTTGTAAACCGTCACGCGTCCGTTCGCTATGCGGACATCGCCGATGTACGACGGAAGCTTGACCGGGAATGCGTTGTCGGCGACGCCGGGTGGCTTTTCGCCTTTTCGAATGCGGTTGATCAGCTTCGGAATGATCGCATCGGGCACCGGGAACGATCCGATCTTGATGTCCTTGACCTGAAACTCGCCGTCACCCGGCCGGAGCACGTTGATCGTTCCGCCCAGCTGAACCGTGTCACGCTCTCCGAGCAGCGCAGCGAGCGGTCCGAGAACCTTCGAGCCGCCAAAGTCCTTCAGCGCCACGTTCGCGCGAACGTACAGCCGGTCATTCTTGACCGAAGAAGTTATCTCCTCGGACGATGCCGGCAGCTGCTTTGCGACTTCCAGGAAAACGTACGATGCAGCTTCTCCGGCACTCAGGTTGACGAAGGCCGGCCCCCGCGGATTGGACAGTGATACGACTGCCGCCTGGCCGCGACTCGCCTTGTCGCCGGTGAGCGACTCCCACCCTCCCCCTCCAGTCGCGACAACTGTTGTATCCGCGGGCATGGGGTCGCCCGCGTAGCGACGATAGATGGCCTCGAGCCTGTCGCGGTTGAACCACGCGAGAACGGCCAGGACCAGAAGGAATACAAGACAGCCAAGACGTCGAAAGCAGCCGAACATTCAGGATCCTTGCTTCTGATTGTGTGATAGCGCTGGGGAATATCCCCCATTGCGCTCCCCGCGCAAAGCCGCCGGCCGGGAAAATGGGCAAACAGTGCGCCGCCAAGGCAACGGCTGTTAACTTCCTCCGACCGATGAGCGATACGGTTTCCCCCCGGAAAACTCTCTTCACGCGGTTTGCCCTGCCCCTTTTTTCATGGGGGCTCCCCTTTCACAGCCTGCTCGTCGCAGTGCTGTTCGGCGGGCTGGGTCTCTCCGCCGGCATGGTGCGCGGAATCGCGGCCTGGAAGGAAATCGTCGTGCTCGGATTGATTGCGCTCGTCCTCCTCCGTGCCGCCAGCGGTCGAGGCCCGCGCGTCGCCGTTTCGTGGATCGATCTGGCTGTCTCGTCACTGCTCGTGATCGCGTTCGCGTTCTTCGTCGGAAGCAAGTCACTCTTCCGGATCGAGCTGCCGGCCGGCGCCGAGCTCTACGGACTGCGTGACATCGCGTTCTTCTTTCTTCTCTATTTCGTCGGCCGCGCGAGCCCGGAAATAGCGGACGACCCCACTACGCTGAGACGACTTTACATCATTCTCGTTCTCACGTGCGCGATCGCCGTAGTGGAGTGGATGCTGGTCACA
>DASWQD010000131.1:0-5044 GCA_036398255.1 Gemmatimonadaceae bacterium
CAGAAGCCGCTGCCATCTGGCGCTTCGGCACGCACAAGTTTCTGCTGACGTACGGGCATGCGCGCGGCACGAGGACCGACAGCGAGACCGGTCGTCGTGAGCAGGTGCCGCTTCTCAATCGGCATCGGGTCGGCGCCGACTTGATGCTCGAGAAGCCCGAGGTCTATCGAGTCGGAATCGAAGGGATCTACTACGGGCGGCAGGTGCTGGACGACAATCCTTATCGCACCCGCTCGAAACCGTACGTCTACGCGATGGCTATCGCGATGCGACAGTTCGGGCCTGTTGAAATTGTCGCCAACTTCGAGAATCTTCTGGATGTGCGTATGACGCGATATCAATCGCTGGTGCGGCCCACTCGCGCTGCGGGTGGCCGGTGGACAACCGACGTGTGGGCTCCGCTCGAAGGATTCATGGCCAACGTAGCTGTGCGGTTCCGATGGCCCCAGTCCGGTGATTCCCGGTAGTGCAGCACTCGCTGAAGGTGAAGGCACTGGTCCTTGCGCTGCTCATGACTCCGGATGCAGCCCCCGCACAGACTGCGAGGACCGACCCGCGCCGTATTCCTCCTGCCGCTCAACTCGGGCTATTGAAGCCGTTCCTGGGGGAATATGAGGTCACGATGACTCAGCAAAATCGCGTGCTTACCGGCACAATGGAGATCAAAACGGCAATCAACGGCTTTTACATCGAGCGCACGAACATCACGAAGAGCACCGATGGCGCAATCGATAGCGAAATTCGCAGCTTCATCACGTGGGATCCTGCGCTCGGCAGTTATCGGATTTGGCGCTTTGTCGCCCTGTTGCCGCAACGGAAGCATGATGGAGTAGGCCGCTTCGAGGGTCAGGAGTTCATCGAGGAGTACGATATCGAGGGTGTCACGCCTCAAGTGCTGCGAAATCGGGTCACGATGGTTGGTACTGATCAAATCCGGATCGTCAACGAAATCCAGCACGCCGACGGCAGGATATCGCTGAGGGGCGTGATCGTCGGGAGGCGTATACGGCTCAACCGGATGAGGAATGCTGCCTCGCCCAGAGGAAGGCAAGCCAGCCAATGCCTCCTGCCACCGATATCCCGCCGAGAAGTCGCGGCAGATAGGTCGACCGGATCATGAGCCAGCCTCTGATCAAGGCAGAGAAGCCGAAGAAGACGACTGCGATGGCAGCACCCATTTCGTTCACTTTGTAGAACCGTGCCCGTTCTTCATCTCACGGCACCAAGGTTTGGACTGGTACCGCGGCCCGGAGCGTTTCTCTTCATGTGGACGTTGATCGCACTCGGCGTGACGGGAGCGTTCTCCGTAATTCTGTCGGTGCGCGAGCTTCTACGTTCCCGTGGCGCCTCGCCTCAACGCTAAGCTCAGGATCCTGGAAATCAGATCGCCATATGTCATCCCGACCAGCGCCGCCGCCGACGCGAGCTCCTCCCCGTCCGAGATATCGGGATTGGGATTGGCGTCGAGAAAGTACGGGACGTTATTCGCGCTCAACCTGAAATCGATTCGCGCGTAGCCGTCGAGCTCGAGCGTGCGATAGATACGCTTCGCAAATCGCGATATCCGCTCCGTCACCTCCGGCCCCAACCCCTCGGCCGCCTTGAGCGCGATTCCGCGCTTGGCCTGGTAGCCGAGGTCGTGCTTTACCTTCGCAGTGGCGATGAGCGCGGCGTTCGCCGGCATCTTCTCGAAGACAAGCTCGAGTGGTGGGAGCGCCACCAACCGGTCGTTGCCGAGCACCCCGACGTAGATCTCGCGTCCCTCGATGAAGCGCTCCGCGATCGCGTCGGTGCCGATGCTCTCGTGCACGAACGCCACGCGCTCAGCGAGTTTTTCGTCATCGTCCACAAGCGACGCCTGAGCGATTCCGTACGACGAGTGCTCCATGAGACTCTTCACGATCAGCGGAAACTCGAGCTTTCGTGGCCGGCGCGTGCGATGCCCGCGCGGAATGACGAGAAAGTCGGGAACGGGAATGCGATGATATGCAAGCAGCTTCTTGCCGAGCGATTTGCTGCGCGCGAGAATGAGCCCGCGCGGATTGCAGCCGGTATACGGAACGCGCAGCAGCTCGAGGAGACTCACGACGTTCTGGTCGAAGAGCATGTTGCTGTGAAACTCCTCGAGCAGGTTGAACACGACATGCGGCTTGAACTCCTCGACCGCATCGCGAATCGGAAGGAACTCGTCCTGCACGCCGAGCGCGCGTGCTTCGTGGCCGAGCTTGCGGAGACACTGCACGATGTCGAACTCCGCCTTGAGCGCGAGCGCTTCCTGCGGCGTGAGCCCGTCGAGTGAATCCGGCGGAACGTGATCGGGGTGCATGAGCACGAGAACGCGGAGCTTCTTCACAGCGCGATCCAGTCCCGGCGTCCTTCAGTATAGAGAAAGTGCATCGTCTTCACGGTGAGCAGCACGGCGAAGTCCACTCTCAGCTGACGATCACCGCCGACGGCGCGCAAGCGCAGCTCGCGGGCGCGGCGGATCATCTGGCCCAGCACAACGTCGAGAGTGAACTCGTATTCTCCTGTCCACTTGGCGACCATGCGCCTTATCTCTGTACGATTGCGCCGCAGAAATGCCGAAGCGAGCGGCTGGTTGCGATGCGCAGGCGAGTCGGAGAAAAGGCGGCGCAGGTCACGATCATAAATGTCCGGCAGCGACTCAGCGTACTTCGCCTTACGCTCGGCGTAGTGCTGCGCGAGTGTCTTCCTCAGTGTCCTGACCGGTTCCATGCGCTCCCGGGTTGTAATCAGCGGTCGTTTATCCGCGATCTCGCTCATCAGCTCATCGACGTACTCGAGCTTTCGCAACGCAGGCCATCCCGCATAGCGTCTTCGCCATTCGCTGCGCGGACGCAGCCACACCGCGAACGTCTCGGCGAAATCTTCATCGGGATGACTTTGCGCGTACCAGAGGCGCAGGTGCTGCACGTAACGCTTGCTCGCAGGATTCGGACGGTAATATTCCGGGTAGCGCTTCGATGACTTGCCGAAGAGACGCTGCCACTCACGACGACGCTGAAGCTGATACCCGTGCTGGATCGCATGTCCTGTCTCGTGACGCATGATGCGCGTGAACTCGTCGCGTGTTCCGCCTTCGACATCGAGCATCTGGCTGCGCTCGAGCCGAATGAGACGCGGATGCGCGAGGTAAAAGGGAATCGCAAAGCCGGGCACGCCCTGCGGCGAGAACCATTCTTCGGAGAGCCAGATGTGCGGGCGCAGACGGAATCCGCGGCGCTCGAGCGTCTCGTATAGCGCATCGATGCGCGGCTCGAGCCACGTCCCCTCGATTGTGAGGCCGAGGTCCTTGATACGGAGCTGAAGCAGTCGTTCGGTGGACCATGTGGCCCATGGGAATCGTCGTTTCGGCACGGCTGCGAATATACAAGTATCGTCTGATCGCGGCGGGGAGATGCGACGACACCGGCCAGGGTCGGGGCTGTTAGTTCAGCGGTAGCTATATGCTATAAGCTGTAAGAATTGGATTAGCTCCGGAAATACGGACGGAAACCCTGCGTTTGTCTCTAATTCTTAGAGCTTATAGCATATAGCTACCGCTGAAGTCTTTAGACTAACAGCCGGCCGTGCCAGGCGACAAAGACCAGCAACACTCGATCACGGCACTCTAAAACATCCAGGTCACGCCTGACGCTGGTCTGTCATGGGCGCTGCGGTGGCCTGCGAGCCTTGTTCTCTCCCCCGAAGTTCCGTACGATTTCTATCCCCATTATTCCGGAGCGGCCACATGGTCCGTTCGCGCTTGATCCCCGCCGTCGCCGCCCTGTTCGCAGTCGCATGCACCGATCCATCGACTGCCGTGATATCCGATGCGCTCGATCCATCCCTCGATGTGACTGCGGCCGCAACGACTCAAGTCGTTATGAGCAATCTCAACAGTCCCCGAGGGCTGACGTTTGGACCGGACGGTTCGCTGTATGTAGTGGAAAGCGGTGCTCCGGTCATCAACGGGCCATGCGCCACTGTCGTGCGCGGCCAGAACTGCTACAGCGGCACGGGCTCGATCTCACGCCTCAAAAAGGGTGTGCAAGAGCGCATCGTGACTGGGCTGCCCTCCATCTTGAACCCCGCGATCCCCGACATCGCCGGACCGCAGCACGTGGCGTTCCAGGGAACAGGCAACATGTACATCACGATCGGGTGGGGCGGCGCGCCAGCCGCACGCTCACAGCTTGGCAGCTTCAGCGCAGGTTTTGGCTCGCTCATGCTGGTGAAGCCGAACGGAAAGCGGGAGGTTGTGGCTGACATTTCTGCCTACGAACATTCGAACAATCCCGACAGCGGATTCGTCGACTCGAATCCTTACGGCTTGCTTGTCGAGGCAGGTCGCCAGTTTGTCACCGATGCAGGTGGCAACTCGCTGTTTGAGATCAGCCCCAGCGGAAACCTTTCACTCCTGGCGACATTTCCGCGGATCGCCGTGCCATCGGGACCTTTCAATCCCCCATTTGCGTTCTCGGAGGCCGTTCCGACACTCGTCCGGCGTGGGCCCGATGGCGCGCTGTACGTCAGTACGCTCACGGGTGTTCCATTCCGCCCGGGCGCGGCAACGATCTTTCGCGTGGCGCCGGGGAATGCGCCGCAGGCGTACGCCACCGGATTCACGCAGGTCACTGCCATCGAATGGGGGCCTGACGGGAGTCTCTACGTGCTCCAGTACGCGAGCGCGCCGTTTTTCGGCGGGCCGGGGTCGCTCATCCGACTCAAGGACAATGTTCGCACCACGATCATTGCGACACTGACGAAGCCGACCGGCCTGGCAATCGGAAAGGATGGAGCATTCTACGTAGCGCAGAATCACGCGGTACCGGGCGCGGGAGAAGTTCTCCGCATTGTTCCGTAGTTCTTTCCGTCGAGTAAGGAAAACCCTTCGCGAAAGACTCGCTTTTCCTGACTGAAGTTCCGCACTCCGCCACGTAGTCTTCGCTCTTGCCGAAGACTCTCGAAACCTCAGCCGTGCGATAGCCGAAGATTCGTCTCAGCTGCCGCTTGACCAGCGGGTGCACGAGCCGTCCCAGCA
>DASWQD010000132.1:0-4946 GCA_036398255.1 Gemmatimonadaceae bacterium
CGGATGTGCTGTCGGGAGCAATCATGACGCCGATCTACACCACCTCCACTTACGTGCAGGAAGGGCTCGGCGACAACAAGGGCTACGAGTACGCGCGGGGCAAAAATCCCACGCGCGAAGCGCTCGAGAGAAATGTCGCCACTCTCGAGGGAGGCACCTACGGCTTTGCGTTCTCGAGCGGGATGGGCTGCCTCGATTCTCTCATGAAGATGTTCAAGGCCGGCGATCACGTCGTCTGCGGCGAGAATGTCTACGGCGGAACGTTTCGTCTTTTCGACCGGATCCTCCAGCATTTCGGATTGCAGTTCACTTTCGTCGACACTCGCGATGCGCAGCGCGTCGCCGATGCGTGCAAGCCGAACACAAGGGCAATCCTCATCGAGACGCCCACAAATCCTCTCATTCGGCTCACGGACCTTAAGGCGGTCGGCGAAATCGCGAAGCGGGTGGGCGCTGTATTCATAGTCGACAACACCTTTGCCACACCGTTCTTCCAGCGGCCGCTCGAATACGGCGCTGACGTCGTCTACCACTCGACCACTAAATACCTGAACGGCCACAGCGACATGATCGGCGGCATCTGCGTTACGAGCAGTGACGAGATCGCGGAGAAGATGCAGTTCATTCAGAATGCTGCGGGCGCGGTGCCCGGGCCGTTCGATTCATGGCTTGCGCTGCGCGGCACCAAGACGCTGCATCTCCGAATGCCGCGCCATGATGCGAATGGCAGGGCGATCGCAAAATGGCTTGCGGAAAACCTCGGGCATGAGCGCGTCATCTATCCCGGCCTCGAATCGCATCCGCAGCACGAGCTGGCGAAGTGCCAGATGAAGGGATTCGGCGGCATGATCTCGGTGGAGATGGGAACCAAGGAGCGCGCGAACGAAGTCCTCAAGCGATTCCGCGTATTCTCGCTCGCGGAATCACTTGGCGGAGTCGAGAGTCTCATCAGTCATCCCGCATCCATGACGCACGCGTCCGTGCCGATTGACCGGCGATCGGAGCTCGGCATTACGGAGGGACTCGTCCGGCTGTCCTGCGGAGTCGAGGAGATCGACGATCTCCTCGCTGACGTCGAGCAGGCATTCAACGCCTGACGACCGGCTCCAATCGGTGACATGAAAGTTCTGCTCGTCGGAAATGGCGGGCGCGAGCACGCAATCGCCTGGAAGCTGATGCAGGACGATCCGTCCATGGATCTCACTTGCGCGCCCGGCAATGCGGGAATCGCCGGGATTTCGGAGTGCATTCCGGTAAAGCCGGACGACGTGAGCGGGCTGCTCGGATATGCGGAACGAGCGGACATCGACCTGACCTTCGTCGGTCCGGAGGCGCCGCTCGCTCTGGGAATTGTCGATGCATTCCGGGGGGCAGGCCGTCATGTTTTCGGACCGACGCGAGCGTCCGCCGAAATAGAAACGTCGAAGCGATTCGCGAAGACCCTGATGCAGGATGCGGGAGTTCCCACCGCGGCTGCATCTCATCATACCGATCCGGACGACGCGCTGGCCGCAGTTGCCGATCTTGGAACTCCCGTCGTGATCAAGGCGTCGGGACTCGCCGCCGGGAAAGGCGTGATCATCGCCCGCAGCACTGAAGAAGCGGAGCGCGCCGTGTACTCGATGCTGCATGACAGGGCGTTCGGGGACGCGGGCGAAGAAATTCTCGTCGAGGAATTCATGGAAGGCGAGGAGCTCTCGCTCTTCGTGATGACCGACGGCACGAACGCCATCCCGATGCTCGCGGCGCAGGATCACAAGCGGCTTCTGGACGGAGATCTCGGTCCGAATACGGGCGGCATGGGAGCTTACGCGCCGGTATCGATCGCGTCGCCCACCGTGATGGGACAGGCGATGGACAGGATCATCGAGCCGACACTCGCGGCGCTCCGAAAGCAGGGACGCCCTTTCACCGGTCTGCTCTATGCCGGATTGATGCTGACCGGAGACGGCCCGCGTGTCGTCGAGTTCAACTGCCGCTTCGGAGATCCCGAAACGGAGGCCATCCTTCCGCTGATGGAGAGCTCGCTGCTCGAGCTGGCACTCGCAATTGCCCGGGGCGATTCCATCGCCGGGCGTTCCATTCGATGGTCGTCAAAAACCGCCGTAACGACCGTTCTCGCATCACACGGATATCCCGAGACAGCGCGAAAAGGCGACGCGATCGGGCTTCCTGCCATTCCCGTCGGCGTCCAGGTCTTTCATGCAGCGACTGCCCGCGATCGAGAGACGGGTGAGCTGATCACGAATGGCGGCCGCGTGCTCACCGTCACCGGGACTGGCGATACAATAGAAGAGGCGGCGAGGGCATCGCGCGAGTACGCGGAGCGCGTCAATTTCGATGGAAAGCAGTTTCGCCGGGACATTGCCTGGCGGGAGCTGGAGCGCGTTGCCGGAGCTACCTGAAACCGAGACGATTGCGAGTGACCTGAACGCCGCAGTTGCCGGCGCCACCATCGAATCGGTGCGGGTGACGCGCCCCGACGTGCTGCGCGAAACGAGCAAGGCGGGGTTCATCAGGAAGCTCGAGGGCGTCGAGATCACGGGAAGCTGGAGGCGGGCCAAGCTGATCGTGACGAACCTCTCCACCGGCGACCGTCTGGTGGTTCAGCCCCGCTTCACAGGCGCTCTCATCGTCGAAGATGCGTCGACGGATCCCTCGGTCATCGGATATTCGACGATGCGGCTGGCCCTCGACGACGGACGCGCATTGCATTACTGCGATGTCCGCCGGCTCGGCACAGTCACGCTCATGAGCGAGCGGAGGTTCGCCGAATACAGCGCAGGGCTCGGAATAGAGCCTCTTGACCAAACCTTCACGCCGGCCCAATTATCGGGCGTTCTTCGGGGGTCGTCCCAGCCGGTAAAGAAGGTCCTGATGGATCAAAGGAAGATTGCGGGCATCGGAAACATCTACGCCAACGAGGCGCTCTGGCGGGCGGGGATCGATCCGTCGCGCGCAGCCGCGTCCATCGATGCCGATTCAGTGTCACGTCTTCACGATGAGATCGTGAAGGTACTGAACGAGTCCATCGCAGCGCGGGGCACGAGCTTCCGCGACTATCGCGACGCGCGCGGAGAGCGCGGCCGATTTGCTGAAAAGCTTCAGGCATATGGAAGAGGCGGCGAGGCCTGCGTCCGGTGCGGGGCAACCCTGATTCTCACCCACGCCATCGACGGACGCGCAACAGTGCTCTGCGCGCGGTGCCAGCATTGACCCGCATTCGCAACGCTTCGAAACGCCGCGAGCCCACGAGTGAAGCTCAGATCCTGGCCATGAAGAATGCGGTGCGGGCCGGAGCAGCCGACCGCCCGGGCATCTACCGCATGCTTTCCTCGACCGGCGAAGTGGTATACGTCGGAAAATCAAAGCGCGTCCGCAGCAGGCTGCTCAGCTATTTCCGATGCGCTTACCCGGAGGAAAAGGGAGCGCGAATTCTCCGCGAGGCCGAGTCGATCGACTGGGAGTATACGCCGAGTGAGTTCGCTGCTCTGCTGCGCGAGCTGAGGCTCATCAAGACATTTCGTCCGCGCCTCAACGTGCAGATGAAGCGCGACGCGATGCACTACTCCTTCATCAAGCTGACTCGAGGCGCAGCTCCGAAGCTTGCCGTCGTTCGGGGCGCTTCGGCAGACGACGCCTCAGTTTATTACGGCCCGTTCGTGGGTGCACAACGAGTCGGCGAAGCGCTGCGTGAGCTGAGCGATGCACTGATGCTGCGCGACTGCAAGAGCGACATGAAGATGCACTTCAGCGATCAGCAGGAGCTCTTCCAGCTGACGGCTCGCACGCCCGGCTGCATTCGCTTCGAGATTGGAAAGTGCCTCGGCCCCTGCGTGGGAGGCTGCTCAGTCAGCGAGTACGACGAACGCGTGGCGCTGGCTCGCGCATTTCTCGATGGATCCAACGATGGCCCGATCGAGATGCTCCGCACAAAGATGGATCAGGCGAGCGAATCGCTCGAATTCGAGAGAGCGGCTGCCTATCGCGACAAGCTCGGGCGACTCGAGGGCCTCCGTGAGCAGTTCGGGCGCCTGCGCTTCGCGGTCGAGAAGCTGTCGTTCATGTACACGGTCAAGGGCTACGAGGGGGCTGACCGCGTCTATCTCGTCAAGCGCGGAGTCGTGCGAGCCGAGCTCGACAAGCCGCGCACGTCATGGCAGCGCGAGAAGCTGAAGCGGCTCGCCGAGCAGATGTTCTCGGTTCGTGAGCCCACGAGCACGAGCGTGCCCACGCATGAGATCGACGAGCTCCTTCTCCTCTCGTCGTGGTTCCGGCGTTTCCCGTCTGAAATGGGACGAACGAAGCAGCTCTCCTAACTGTCTGCAGCTACGCCTTTTCTCCTGAGTGAATCGCTGCGATCCCGAGCGTGAGCGACCTCCATTTCACGTCGACGAATCCCACGCTGCGCATGCGGAGGGCAAGCTCCTCGGCGATCGGAAAGTTCGCGACCGACTTCGGGAGATACGTGTAAGCGGTGCGATGACCACTCACCATTCCACCGATCGCCGGCAATACGTGATTGAAGTAGAGCTGGTAGCCCGTATTGATGAGCGGAGATCGCGGGGTGGAGAATTCGAGTATCACGAAGCGCGCGCCAGGCTCGAGTACGCGATGTACCTCGCGCAGTCCGGCGTCGAGATCAGCGACATTGCGAATGCCGAACGCTACGATCGCACCCGCAACGGAGCTCGGGCCAAGCGGAAGGTTGAGCGCATCAGCCGTCACAGGCTCGACATTCAACCCGGAGATCTTGGAAGTTCCCGCGCGCAGCATCGGCTCGGCAAAATCGGCCGCGATCACTGAGCCGCCGAATGCTTTTGTCGACGCTAGCATGGCGCTCACATCGAGTGTGCCCGCGCAGAGATCGAGATATCTGCCCTCCGGCTTTCGCGCGATGCCGAGCTCGGAGATCGCCTTTCTGCGCCATCCCTTGTCGATGTTGA
>DASWQD010000133.1:0-6247 GCA_036398255.1 Gemmatimonadaceae bacterium
AATACGTGGCGCTCGGCGCGCACAGCGATCACACGGCGCCCGCCTCGCGCGCTGTCGATCACGATTCGTTGTGGGCCCACAATCGCGTGATGAGGCCAAATGGCGCAGACGCGCGTGTCGCGGGGCCGACTGTCCCGACTCCCGAGCAGAGCCGGCAGATCCGGAATACGCTGGACAGCCTGCGACGCATTCGTGCGCCGAGGCGGGATTCGATCTTCAATGGAGCGGATGACGACGGGTCAGGGTCCGTCGCTCTTCTGGAGATCGCCGAATCCTTCTCGCAGGGACAACGGCCGCGCCGCTCTATCATGATCGTGTGGCACACGGCGGAGGAGTCGGGGCTCCTCGGATCGGCGTGGTTCACCGACCATACTACCGTGCCTCACGATTCCATTGTCGCGCAGCTGAACATGGACATGGTCGGAAGAGGCGAACGGCGCGACAATCCGCGGGGCGGGCCTCGCTACATCCAGGTCATGGGTTCACGCCGCCTGTCTACCGATCTCGGAAACGTTCTCGACTCGGTGAACGCGGTGAGATCGCACCGGTACACGATTGACTATTCGTTCGACGCGACCGGGCACGTACAGAACCGATACTGCAGAAGCGACCATTATATGTATGCGCGGACGGGGATCCCGATCGCGTATCTGTCGCGCGGCTACCACTCCGACTATCACATGGTGACCGACGAGCCGCAGTACATCAGCTACGACGGGCTGGCGAATGTCGCCGCTTTCGTACGCGACATCGCTCTCGGGATCGCCAACCGAAACGACAGGGTGCGAGTGGACAGACCGAAGCCCGACCCTCTCGCACCCTGCCAGCAGTAGGCGATAGTCAGTCGGCGCGATTGCGAAGCGCGACTGCTATTCCAACGCTTAGTGCCGCGACTCCGGCGAGCGCGGCCATCGGGTGCAGTGCGGCCTTCGTGTAGAAGCTTCGGCCTCGGACCCGCCCGGGATAGCTGCCTCGAACTGCGATGTCGCCGCTCACCGGATTGAAGAGCGCGCCCTCTATATGCGCCGGCCGGTCGCTCAGTTGATCCTCGAACGCAGACATCTTCTGCTTGTCGCCAAGCCCGGGCGCGATCTTCTCCATCGCGGTGTACATCTTGGCGCCGCTGCCGACTCGCAGGTTCCGATGCGGCTTCTCCGCGCACGCGAGTATCGCATCCGCGACTATTTCAGGCTTGTAGACGGGCCCCTGATGCTTGGGATCCCTGGGGAGATAGTTGCGAGCGTGATCCGGATACGGCGTGTCGATCGCGGCCGGCTGAATCAGCGTGACCATGATCGGCAGCTCCTTCTTTTCGAGCTCGAGCCTGAGTGAATCGGTAAATCCCTTCACCGCGTGCTTGCTCGCCGCGTAGTGTCCCTGCAGCGGATATCCTGTTTCGGAAAGCACGCTTCCCACGTTGATCAGCGTTCCGCCGAACGTCGCGAGATGCTCCACTGCGACGAGGCTGCCGTTCACGACTCCCCAGTAATTGGTGTCGAAGAGCCGCCGGGCGTCTTCGATGCGGACTTCACTTATCTCGCCGTAGATCGACACGCCGGCGTTGTTGATCCAGGTGTCGATTCTCCGGTACGTCGAGATCGCGGTGTCGGCGAGGCTCTCCATTGCCGACCTGTCGGCTACATCGCCTACATGCATCGCCGCATCACCACCTTCTTCGCGAATTTCCTGCACAGCTTTCGCGAGATCCACAGGATCGCGCGAGTTGAGAACCACCCGCGCGCCGCGCGAGGCCGCTTCCTTCGCCGTTGCGAGACCGATGCCGCTCGAAGCTCCGGTGATCACAATGACCTGGTCCTTCACCTGCTTTTGATGCACTGGCATTGACGCTACCTCCACCATCGTTGATTCAGGGACGAAATACGGCTGCAATTAGCGTGACAGTTTTCAATGCTTTCGAGCCAGAATTATCAGAAATTCCGGCTGGTGCATCAGCCTCTCCCACGAGTCTGGTTCCGCGGCGCGGAACTCGTCGGTCGGAAGCGGCTCGACGAGTCTCTCGATCACGAAACCGCTGCCGACGACCGAGTCCACAATTTCCGTGAGTGACCGCCGGAAGAACTCGACACGGCCCACCCAGTCCCAGTGATCAACGACGTGCTCGACAGCGAAATAATTGTGCGTGTCGAACAGGACAGCATCCGCCGCGGGGTGATGGGTCGAGAACAGCAGCCATCCGTTGGGCCTGAGCACGCGATGCATCTCGCCGAGCGTGGGCTTCCAGTCGCGGAGATAATGCAGCACGAGCGGACTCACGATTCCATCGAATGATTCGTCGTCGAACGGAAGCGGGTCGAGCAGGTCTGCCACCTTGAGCGTTGCGCCGGATTCCTTCTTTGCGGCATGGGCGAGGCGCTTCCTTGCGTGCTCCACCATCGCGGCACTGGAGTCGATGGCATCAAGAACCGCTCCCCGCTCGATCAGCTTCTCGGCGTACCATCCGGACCCGCAGCCGGCGTCGAGAATCCGCCGCCCTTCGACGTCGGGCAGAAGTGCGAGCATTGCAGGTCGCTCGTAGAGCGCGTTGTAGGGAGCGCTGTCGACCTTTGCGGCGTATTCTGACGCAATCGAGTCGTAATTGAATCGATACGCCCCTGAGGAGAGCTCGTCAGCCGGATTGAACATCGCGTGGCACCTGAAGCCGGTGGCTCGTAAAGAGGAACAGCGCTCCGCACCCGAGGAAAAGGAGAACACGCCAGATCGTCTCGACTCGCTCGAGGTCGATCAGGAGCAGTCGTACGACAACGATGAGCAGAGTGAGAGCTCCGAGTCTCCTGATCGTGACATTTTCTGCCCGGTCGCGCCCCGCAACCAGGAGTGCGGTGCCGGCCAGCGCGAAGCTGGCAGTCACGAGCGGAGGCCACACGTTGCCAAGTATTCTCGCATCGACAAAAAGGAACGCCGCAAAGGCCGCGATTCCAAACAACGATGGTGGTGACAGCGGGTTTTCGGGAGTCCTCGAGCTCCACCAGATCCAAAGCGCCGACGCGATGACGGCGAGTTCCGCCGTCGTCCACAGCGTCTCGTATCCGGCGTGCGGAAGGCTGTCGAGCATCATCTCCCATACGATGACAATCGCGAGTGAAACCGCACTCGTTGCGAGAGCGACGGCTTTCGGCGCGCGAAATTTCGAGGACCGCAGATAGGCGAGCGTCATTACTGCGTGCGCGCTGGCCGCAAGGAGTGCGAATGATTCGGACTGCTCAGTCGAATTACCGATCGAGTCCGCGAGCCAGATCAGGCCAGTGAGACTCCAGATCGCCGCTGCCGTCGCCTCGACGTGCGTGAACTCTTCGTCCATGCCCGACGCTGTCGCGATTCTGTAGATCACCGCGGCGATCGCGAGCGATGCAAGTCCCCACACCGCTCCATCGACGCCTCTCCAGATCCAGGACAGGAGAAGTACCGAGAGCAGCGGGCTCACGATTGTGATGATCCACATGGCGGGAGAGTCCATCCCCGCAGGCATTCCCGAAAGTTTCTCGATTCGGAGCGCGAACGCCCCAAGAATCGACTCCGATTGCGCGGAACGCTGCGGCTGCGTGTAGAGATCCGACCCCGTAGCAATGAGGCGACGCCGCAGGAGAGGTGTCCTCACCATTGCGGCCCCGGCGAGGACGATCAGGATTGTCATTGCGATGCGCGCGAGCTGAAGCGACCCTGAGATGCGCGAAAATCCGCTCAGCTCATGGCAGCAGACCAGCTCGGTCGCTGTGCCAGCTGTCCACCAGAAAGCAGTGAACGTGAGCCACAACACCAGCAGCCAACCGCGCATGATGTACAGAATCAGGCCACAGGCGGTGAGCGCGCCGAGATACAGGGCGAATGCCGGAACGAATGGCGCTCTCGAGGGGAGGAGCACCGGTGTCATGAACCCGACACCGAGAGCAAGAATTCCGAGTATCGAGCGATGCTCACTCAAGGCGAGCCAGGCACCGAATATCGTGAGCGCGAGGAAGACTAACCGTGCCGCAGACACCGGGATCAGCTGGTAGAGAATCGCTGCGGCGTATGCGGTGATGTACCAGGCCGAGAGCCCGGCACCGAGCAGCACCTCGCGCAGGCCTACGACGTCCGGTGACGAAGCCTTGATACGACCGGCACTCCACATGAGTGCAGCACCAACGACGGCGCCACCCAGCACTCGGACGATCGGCGTGATCCAGTTCCGCTCGACTGCGTAGTCATACAGAAGGATGAGCGCCAGGGAAGTCAGAATGGCGCCGCCGCGTGCGAGCCACCACTCGAGGCTTTTTGCCGCGAGGGGGTTCGGCCGGGGCGCCGGGCGTGCGGCCGGCTCGGGCCGCCGACCGGGCCTTGGCGCGTCCGCATACTGAAAGCGCCCGTCCAGCTCCTCCATCTTTCGCTCCAGCCGCGAAAGCCGCTCTTCAAACGTCGGTTCGTGAGATGCGTCCATCGCACAAGTATCCACCGAGAAAGGTCGGTATTCCATACGTATCGAGACGTAGCAACCGGATGTTCCGGCGGGTTGCCCGGCACACTCCGGAACGGCATGAAGAATGAAGTGAGTAAGGCCCGAGAGATCGTAACATTTACCAGCAAGTCGAAATGGGATGGCGAACGTATCCGTGAGCACACCGACCCCGGCAGGCGGAACGAGCATTGGCGGGAGAGGGCTGTCGATACGTGTCGCCCTTTTTCTTGCCGCGATCGGAATCGGTTCGGCGATAGCCGCAACGATGCTGCTTCTCCGCGGAGACTACGGCGCGGGCATTCAGGCGCTGCTGGCCGCGGTCGCACTGGCCGCGTTCGGACTCGCCGCATACGGCCTGATCGAAGCAGTGCTCGCGGTGATCGATACTGCGGGAGAGCGTCGCCGGCAGGATCGCGACGTGTCGGAACGTCGCAAGGGCGACAGGGCGCGACAGCCGCGAGCGTGAATTAGCTTTTGCCGGATGATCCGGCAAACCGTCAGCGTCGCACTCCTGCTGATCGCGGCCGCCTGCAAGGAGACTAGCGGTCCCGCGGTCGCGGTGAGGTTGTCACTCGTCTCAGTCGATGGCGTCGGGATTCCAGCGCCGCTCACGAATTCCAGCGGGCAGAGAGCTACTATCGGTGCAGGCTTTCTTCAGGGAACGAACTGGGGACACGCGTGCGGATTTACGGTGGGTCTCGCCGAAGGCCCGCTCACCACGGTCTCAGTTCCGGAGTGCCGCCTCAAGCCCGATGAGGAGCGAACGTTCAGCATCACCTTCAACGACGTCCGGTTTCCAACGGGATCCCACTCGTATCGATTCGTACCGGAGTGACCTCCTGTCAGCGCACTAGCGGCAGCAGCAGCTTCACCATCGTGACGATTACGATCACGCCGACCAAATCCACCACAATTCCGTACCGAATCATCTTCCGCAGGGGGATGTAGCCGGAACCGTACACAATTGCGTTACACGGAGTAGACACCGGAAGCATGAACCCCAGGCTGGCGCCCATCGTTGCGCCGAAGGCAGGTTCGACGGGATCCACTCCCGCAGCGTTTGCGATCGAGATCACCACCGGCACGATCATGTTCGCCGATGCGGTGTTCGACGTAATCTCCGACAGCACGACCGCAAGCACGGTGGACGCGATGAGGAGCGTCGTCGATCCGCTCGATGGAAGAAACCCGAGCAGCGTCTCGCCCATGCTTTCAGCGAGTCCTGTCTTGAACGACAGCACGCCAAGCGCGAAGCCGCCGCCGTAGAGCAGCACGATTCCCCAATCGATCTTCGCTGCTTCCTTCCACGTGATCGCCCTTCCCTCCTGATTTCCCGGAAGGATGAAGAGCAGCGCCGCGCCGATGAGCGCAGCGGCGCCTTCGGGAAGCCGTGCGGTGAACGCCCTGTACTCCACGCTGCTGTCACCGAAAGCCAACGCGAGAATTCCCGGAAGAATCCAGAGGAATACCGTCAGCGCAAAGGCGACGACCGTGGATTTCTCCCCGGTCGACCACTTCCCCCGCCGCTCGTGCTCGCGCTCCAGCATCTCGGCGCTTTCCTGCATTCCGCTCGTGACGCCGGCCCCGGCATTCCGGAAAATCATGAAGACCGTGAACAGCAGGATGATCACCGTCGGTACGCCGATGATCATCCAGCTGAAGAATGGAAATTCCGCTCCAGTCAGAGTGCGTATGAATCCAAGACCGATGACGTTCGGAGGCGTGCCGATCGGCGTTGCAAGGCCGCCCACGGAAGCGGCGAAGCTCGTCATCAGCATCAGTGCGATCGCGTAC
>DASWQD010000134.1:0-17386 GCA_036398255.1 Gemmatimonadaceae bacterium
GCGCAGGCGACGACAAGCGATGCCGGCAAGTCACCAAGCATCAGAATCGATTACACCCAGGAAACCCTCCCCAACGGGCTCACCGTTCTGTACAGTCTCGACCGCTCGACGCCCGTGGTCGCAGTGGAGGTCATGTACAACGTCGGGTCGAAGCACGAACAGATCGGACGCACCGGGTTCGCGCACCTGTTCGAGCACGTGATGTTCAAGGGCTCGCGAAACGTCGCGGACGGCCAGCACTGGTCGCTTCTCGAGAAGGCGGGCGGGCGTGCAGGGCAGGACATCAATGGGACAACCTGGACAGACCGCACCAACTACTTCGAGCAGGTGCCTTCCAACTACCTCGAGCTCGCCCTCTGGCTCGAGTCCGACCGCATGGGCACGCTGACCGAGACGCTCACGAAGGAAAAGCTCGACAACCAGCGCGAAGTCGTGAAGAACGAGCGACGCCAGGGAATCGACAACCAGCCATACGGCACGTGGCTCGAGAAGGCGCTGAAGTACGGATTCCCCAACGGGCACCCGTATCAGCACGAGGTCATCGGATCGATGGAAGACCTGAGCGCCGCATCGGTCGACGATGTCGTCTCGTTCTTCAAGACGTACTACGCACCGAACAACGCCGTGCTCGTCATCGCCGGCGACTTCGATCTCGCCGACGCCAAGCGGCTCGTGCGAAAGCACTTCGGAGACATTCCCCGCGGACCAGCGGTCCCAGCGCTCAAGAACATGACCGTGCCCGCCGTCATCGGCGCGGAGAAGCGCGAAGTGGTTCCCGACCAGAACGCGACAGCTCCAGTGGTCTTCATGGTATATCGCGTTCCGCCAGCCCGTGGAATCGACGGGGCAGCGGTGAACCTTCTCGGCACAGTGCTCGCCGGAAACCGCGCGAGCCCGCTCTACAAGAGCCTCGTGCGCGAAAAGCAGATCGCGGTGAATGTCGGGTCGTTCAATCTCGGACTTCTCGACGGCGCCGACCTTCTCGTGTTCCGCGCTCAGGGCAAGGCGGCGACGAACGCCGATTCACTCGAGGGGGCGCTTCGTACCGAGCTCGACAAGGCGGTCTCGATGATCGATGACGCCGGCCTCGAGCGCGCAAAGGCAGCCGAACGATTCCAGTTCGTCAATACGCTTCAGACAACCGGTGGATTCGGCGGCCGTGCCGACGCACTGGCCGAAGGACACATCTATTACGGCGATGCGGACAACGTGAACAAGGTGCTCGGGCGGCTCAATAGCGTCACCACGGACAGGTTGCGCTCGATGGTTCGTGAGCGCCTCGTGCCCGCGAATCGCGTTACTCTCGTCTACGTCCCGGCGAAAAAGCCGGCATCAACTTCGGGTGACAAGTAAATGCACACTAAACTGAAATCGCTTGTAATCGCCGCTTCACTGATCGCGGCGGGTTCGCTCGGCGCGCAGACTCCGAAAGAGCTTCCGCCCGAGCCGGGACCGCTCCGCAAGTTCGACGTTCCGCCGATTCAGACTGCAACGCTGCCGAACGGAATCAAGATCGCTCTCATCGAGAAGCATTCGCTTCCCATGGTATCGGGCCGCATTCAGATCGATGCCGGAGCTGTAAGAGAGCCGGCGAACAAGAGCGGCGTTGCCGTGCTGACCGGCAACCTTCTTTCGGAGGGCACGCGGGACATGACCGGCGCTGAGATCGCCGACAGGATGGCGATGCTTGGCGCGCAGTTCGGAACCGGAGGATCGTTTGGAAGCGCGAACGCGACCGTCACGTCGCTCGCGAACGTATTCGGCGAAGCATTTGCGATCGCGGCGAAGACCGTGACGGAGCCACGCTTCGACTCGACCGACTTCACGCGCGTGCGGGCGAACTCGATCGCCAGTTTCGAACAGTCGATGTCGTCCGCATCCGGTGTCGCTGCCCGCATTTTCGCCTCAGCCGTGTATGACTCACTGACTCCGTACTCGAGACTCTCCGGCGGAACGCGCAAGACACTCGAGGTGCTGACGCGCGATGATGTAGCCGAGTGGCACCGCACCGCCTATTCACCACGAAACACGACGGTGATGCTCGTCGGCGACATCACGATGCCAGCCGCGAGAGCCCTCGTGGAGAAAGCGTTCGGCGGCTGGAACACTGCTGCCCCGAGGTTTGCCGCTCTCACGAACAAGATCCGGCCGGTTCCGTCCACGAGAATCATTCTCGTGGATCGTCCTGGTTCGGTTCAGTCATCGATCACCATCGGGCAGGGAACCGTCGGCTGGGAGAGCAAGGATTACTTCCCGATAGTCGCGACGTCCCAGATCCTCGGCGGCGGCTTTGGCTCTCGCGCGAACATGAACCTGCGCGAGAAGCACGGCTGGTCGTACGGCGCGTTCGCCAATTTCAATCCACTCGCCGGCGCAGGCACCTTCGCGATTTCATCGGAGGTGCGTACCAATGCGACGGATTCCGCGATCGCCGAGGCAGTGAAGGAATACAAGCGGATTGCATCCGAGTCGGTGCCTGTAGACGAGGCGCGCGACCAGATCAACAACGTCGTCGCGAGTTTCCCATCGTCCGTGCAGACGGTACAGGGGCTGATGGCGAGGCTTGCCAACGTGGTGACGTACGGGCTTCCGGGCGATTTCTACACGACGTATCGCGAGAAGCTCGCGGCGGTGACTCCTGCCGATGTGTCGCGTGTCGGCAGCTCGATCCTCACACCGAATGCCATCACTGTGGTGGCGGTGGGTGATCTGAAGGCGATCGAAGCGCCGATCAAGGCGTTGAACATCGGACCAGTTGAGGTCTGGAGCGTGGACGGCGTGCGGCTTCGCTGACACTCACGGTTGTGCACCAGGCAAGGCCGGGGCGAAATCCCCGGCCTTTTCTGCTGCGGTGCTAAGGCCGCAATGCAGGCGCGCGGTGATTTCCCGTAGTCAGGCGAGTGAGACCGGTGCCATCGGGATTGATGGCGTACAGTCCGTCACTCCGGGAGAACATCAGGCGTGCTCCGTCTGTCGACCAGGAGGGATCCGTACCCTGGGTCACGATCGTCACGTCGCCTCCACTCGCCGGGACCAGCGCAATCTCGCCGATTGCCTCGTTGGACGGCGCGACTGCAAATGCGATTGTGTTTCCGTCAGGGCTCCACGCCGGTTTTGTGTCGACGGAACCCCGTTGCACGAGGCGCGTCAAGCCGGAACCATCGCGATTTATGACGCAGATATCGTAATTGCCGAAGGAAACCAGGCAGGCCACAGCGATTTCCTTCGCATCAGGGGACCACGAGGGCTCGCGAACCCTCGTTGCGCCAGGTATCGAAACGTGAATCGGCATACCTCCCCCAGGCGGAAAAACGTAGAGCGCCTCGTTGACGAACTCGGTGTACGCGATGAGCTGGCCGTCGGGAGACCAGGCCGGCGTTTCTATCCGATGGCCGCCGATGGAATGAGAGACGCTGTGGGTTGTTTCGGGATCGATGATGCCGAGGCGGCTGCTGCACCCGTAATAGTAGTCGCAGTGCGTGGCTGCGAATGCGATTCGCTTGCCATCCGGGGACCATGAGGGGTTTTGTCCCGAAGCGATCCGCTTCGCGCCAGACCCATCGGGATCTGCGATAAAGATCTCATTCGGGAATTGAAGCGGACTCGCGCTCAATGAATGGTACGCGATCTTCGGCAACCTCGCGGGCGCCCGGCAATCGACAAGGAAAAACACCGAGGTCAGACGGCGATTTTCGACATTGACCCTCTGAATGGCGGGAGTGTCCAGAGAGCAGTTATCTCCGGGAAGCGTGATCTCGACTGTATGTGAACCGGGAGCCAGGCGGCTCACTGTGAGCTTGCCGTTGGGGGCGATTGGGAACAGGGAGGCGTTCACCTTGACCTGGTAGTCGTTGGGCTGGTCAGTTCCCTCGGTTTCCGTCAGGACCGAGATTCCCGTTGCGTCACAGTTTACGGTGAAGACTGCTTCGGCTGATTTCCCTTTGGGCACCTCTACCGTCGCCGCCGGCAAGCCTTCGACCGAGCAATTGTCGTCGACCTGGTTGATTGTGACGACATGCGGGCCGGCGTCGACCGTAAACGCGACGCTTCCGTCGCCGAACACCTGCTTGACCTGGGTGCCCACCACTATCTGATAGTTCGTGTCTCGATCGCCGCCGTAGGTTCTCACGACTGCGATGAGATTGCCGGTAAGAACGGGCGGCGTCACCTCGCCGCAGCCGGTGAACGATGAAGGCGAGCAAGAGAATCGGACCACGCATCGTTCGAACCTGTTTCGAGTTGTCGCTCGAATCTGAGGGTGGACACTCACTCCCGGCTCATGCGTTCCTCAGGGATTTCTCAGAGTTGCGAAAAGAGGGTTTCTTGCCACCGAACAGCTCTAATCCTAGGTTCGCTGCATGATCGATCCGGCCGCAATGCCACCTGTGGACAGTCGCTACCGTCTGCGGACATTCGGAACTTTCGGCCTTGTCGGGCCGGGGAATGAAACAATCCTCGGCACTCACGGGCATCAGCATCGCCGTCTCGCACTCCTTTCGGTGCTTGCGGCAGCGGGCAGCAGCGGCCGAAGCCGAGATCATCTTCTGCTTCTCTTCTGGCCGGATGCAACGCAGGCACGGGCGCGACATTCTCTCGAGCAGCTGCTGTATGCCATCCGCAATTCCGTCAACGAAGATGTCTTCGCCGGCGTGAATCCCCTGCGGTTGAACCCTGAAGTCATCACGAGCGACCTGCAAGCCTTCAATGATGCGCTCGAAAGAGTTGACTTCGAGTCAGCAGTGCGCGAGTACCGCGGGCCATTCCTCGACGGGTTCTATCTCAGCGATTCACCAGAGTTCGAGCAATGGCTCGACGCAGAGCGAGCGCGCCTGGCTCGCAGCCACACGACGGCACTGGAGCGCCTGGCACAGGATGCCGATGCGGCGAACGATCATGCAGCGGCGGTCCGGTGGTGGCGCAAGCTCGTGGAAGCCGACGCGGTGAGCAGCAAGAACGCCTCGGGACTGATTCGCGCGCTGATGAACGCCGGCGATCACGCAGCCGCTCTCCGGCATGCCGACGAATATCAGAAGGTCGTCGGACGCGAGCTCGGCACCGGCGTTGGCCCCGGAGTTTCCGATCTCGTTGCGGAGGTGAAAGCGCGCTCGAAGACGGTTGTGCCCGGGAGAAAGCCGGGGGTCGTCGAAACGCGGACGCCGGTTGCGCACACCCATCCGCCAGCAGTCGACGAGGAACCGGACAAGTCTGTCCCGCGTGAGCCAATGACGCGACGCAATGGACCGGCGCGACTGGTTACAGCGATTGGTATCGCAATCGTGTTGATCATCGCGGCGATTGCATGGCCGCGAGCAGGAACGGGTACGAGCGAGCGCAATTTATCGGACAAGCGCGCATCGATCGCGGTGCTGCCCCTCGCCAACGTCGGGGGGAACGAGGCCGAGGCACCGTTCATCAACGGGCTCACTGAAGAGCTCATGGCCGCGCTCGCGCGAATCGACAACCTCCGGGTGATCGCGAGAACATCCGCGTTCGCTTTCCGGAACAGCACAATCGGAGCGCGCGCGATCGCCGACAGCCTCGGAGTCTCCAACGTTCTCGAGGGCAGCGTACAAAGGAGTGGCTCGCGGCTGCGCGTTCAGGTTCGCCTGGTGGATGGGCGCGATGGCTCTACGCGATGGTCGGAGACGTTCGATCGCGAGCTCGTGGACGTGTTCGGAGTTCAAAGCGACATCGCCACCGCCGTGGCGCGGCAGCTCGACCTTCGACTCGGCTCTGGTGCCGTGCAGAATATCCGGAGGGGATCGACGCGGAACATCGCAGCGTACGATCTATATCTGCGCGGGCGTGATCGCATTCACTTGAGGTCACCTTCGGACAGTGGAAAACTTGCCGCGCTGCGTGACCTGAAGCAGGCGGTTTCGCTCGACCCGAATTTCGCGGCAGCGTACGCGTACATGCCATACTGGTATTCCTCGCTTTCCCGGGCGACAGATCTGGACAGCTTGAGGACACTACGCAGACTGGCTGACTCCGCTGCGCGTACCGCCCTCAGGCTCGACCCGAGCATTCCGGACTCGCACGTGGCGAGCGGAATAGCGCAGCTGCTCGGGTCGGGAAGCTTGAGCGGTGCGGAAGCGGCGTTTCGGCGCGCTCTGGAGCTCGGCGCTGCACCGCGCGCCCGCGAACATCTTGCGAATGTGTTGTTGTGGACGGGGCGGAAGGAAGAAGCTCTCGCGGAGAATCTCCGAGCGGCGCAGGACGATCCCCTTTCGGCGACGGCGGCCGCCGACGTGGGAAGGTCGCTCTGTTTCAACGGTCGAATTGCTGAAGGGATGGCCCGACTCGAGCGGCTGTCGTCCGTTCGTCCTCCGCTTCAGAGGATGAAACAGTACTTCGCGTTCTGTCACGCAATGAATGGCGAGTGGCAGAAGGCGGCCGCACTCACGGGGAATCCCGATGAGGAGGGCGGCATGGGATTCCTCGGTTATTTTCTCGCACGCGCGGGCGACTCAGCCGGAGCAAGGAAGGTTCGGGACAGGCTGGTCGAGCGAGGGCGGATGACGAAACGCGGTGCCATCAACGTCGCGATGATTGAAGCAGGTCTCGGCGATTTCGATAAGGCGTTCGAGTGGATGAACCCGTCGGAGATCGACCATTGGGCTGTGCGCGGCGACATCATGTACCCCATCTTCGACCGCCTGCACCAGGAACCCCGGTTCGATCAGGCGGCTCGTCGCCTCGGAGTTCTGATCCGGTAGCGCAGCGCGGTCGAGGCCGGTCACTCTCCCGCGCACGCCAGCAATCACTTCACTCCACCGACTGATAATGCGGTTTGTTGTAACCAGACAAACTCCTTACAGAATGGTTATTGCTAAAAATTTAGCAGTCTGTCACTTTCGCCGGTGAGATAGGATCGGCGCATCAGATTGCAAGATTTTTGTCAGGGCTAGAACCCGAACGCATTTGCGCGCGTCTAAGTAGTCAAATTCGACGCGTCCGATGATGTATCCGGATGCCCCCTGGAGGATATTCAAGTGTCACTCGCTCGTCGGCTCCTAGTTGCCTCGACGCTCGCCACGGCTTTTGCCGGCGCGCCACTTTTCGCGCAACCCACCACCAAGTCTCAGAACGATCCACGTCCCACGGCGCGCGCAGCGGCGAGAGAAGGCGACGTATCAATCGACGGAAAGCTCGATGAAGCCGCATGGGCGAAGGCCGCTCCCATCGGCGAGCTCACCCAGTCGAGCCCGAACGAAGGGAAGCCGCCGAGTGAGAAGACCGAGATCCGCGTGCTGTATGACGAGGCGGCGGTCTACATCGGGGCGAGAATGTTCGATTCGCAGGGGAAAAAAGGTGTGAAGGCAGTTCTGACGCGCCGCGACCAGCTGCTCACCGATCGGTCTCTGACCTCGGACAAGATCTCCTTCGTGTTCGATCCGTTCCACGACAAGAACACCCGCATGTGGTTCGAGGTGAACCCGCTTGGGGTAAAGGGTGATCACGCGAACGGGGACAACTCATTCGATCCAGTATGGGACGTAGGGACATCGATCGACTCACTTGGATGGGTGGCGGAATTCCGTATTCCTCTGTCGCAGCTTCGCTTTTCGCGCGACGCCGACCAGCTGTGGGGCATGCAGGTGTGGCGCACGATCGATCGCCTGAATGAGTTCGACATGTGGGCCTTCTGGAGAAGCAACGAGTTCGGCGGCCCCGCGTATTTCGGAACTCTCGACGGGATGAAGATCACGTCGCGCCCGCGACAGATCGAGCTCGTGCCTTACGTGACTTCGCGCGCGAAGCTCGACCGCGTCTCCGCGAACGATCCTTATCACGACGACCGCGAGATGCTGTATCGCGCGGGCGCGGATCTCAAGCTCAACATCACGTCGAACCTCACCCTCGACGCGACCGTGAATCCCGACTTCGGACAGGTCGAGGTGGATCCCGCCGTCGTGAATCTCTCCGTGTTCGAGACGACATTCTCGGAGAAGCGGCCGTTCTTCATCTCGAACTCCCAGTATTTCTCGACCGGCGGATTCAGCTGCTATTTCTGTAACAACGTGTCGAGCATGAACCTCATCTACACGAGGCGCATTGGCCGGTCACCGCAGCTTGCCGGCCTCGTCGGATCGCGAGCGATGTTCATGGATGCGACCGACGCTACCACGATACTCGGGGCCGCGAAGATCACCGGCCGCACCAAAAGCGGGCTTACGGTTGGACTGATGAACGCGGTCACGAATCGCGAGACCGCCACTTTCCGGTTGAGCGAGACAGGCGAAGACCTGGAACAGGAAATCGAGCCGCTCTCGAATTACTTCATCGGACGACTTCGGAAGGATTTCAGGGGCGGCTCTACCAGAATCGGGACAATCGCGACGATGGTGAATCGCAGCCTCGACAACGCCGATGAGATCCAGCGTCTGCGCCGTCGCGCCAACGTGGTCGGATTCGACATCGACCACCGCTGGAAGAATCGCACTTACTCATTCAACATGCAGACCGCGCTGACGAGCATTGCGGGAGATACGGCGGCAATCAGAAGAGCACAGCAGTCGAGCGCCCGCTATTACCAGCGCACGGGGCGCGATGTATCGAGCGACGGCCTTTTCGACGTAGACTACGATCCGACGCGGACAGGCCTGAACGGCTACGGGTTCTACGCGCGCCTTGCGAAGGAAACGGGAAACTGGCTATTCGAGACGACACAGAACTGGCGCAGCCCGGGGTTCGAGGCGAACGACATGGGCGTTCTCAACCGGGCCGACTACAGGTGGATGCTCGCCAACGTCGCAAGGCAGTGGACTACACCCGGGAGCTGGTATCGCTTCCTGTGGATGGCCGGCGGAGCTCAGCAGCAGTTCAATTTCGAGGGCGATCGCACCGACTGGGATTTCCACACGAACGTCTCGGCCACGCTCAAGAACTTCTGGAACGTCGGATTCTTCAACATCTACCATCCGAGCAACTTCGACGAGCGCCTGACGCGCGGAGGCCCGACGGTCACCAAGTACGGTTACAACATGCTCAGCGCCAATGTTGGCGGTGACAATCGCAAACGCATCGTGTGGGGAGTCAACGCAAACTATATCAGGGCGGTGGACAACGACGAAGGCGGACGCCGCTCGATCTCGCCGTCCATCACCATCAAGCCGACAGCGTCGACCACGGTGAGCTTCGCTCCGACGTACGATCACGACTTCACTGCGCAGCAGTTCGTGACGTCCTTCAGCGACGCCAATGCGCCGGCAGGGTTTGGCGGCACGCGCTATGTCTTCGGCCGCCTCGAGCAGAAGACCTTCTCGATGGACACCCGGGTCAATGCGACGTTCACTCCGACCCTGACGCTGCAGCTCTTCGCGCAGCCGTTCCTCGCGAGTGGGCATTACACCAGCTTCAAGGAATTCGCGAGGCCGCGATCCGGCGATATGACCTTCTACGGACGTGACAACGGAAGCACTGTCGCCAAGGTCACCGAAGATGGAGAGACGCTTTACAGGATAGATCCCGATGGAAGCGGGACAGCCGCGCCGTTCACGATCGGAAATCCGGACTTCAACGTTCGCTCGCTTCGCGGAACGGCAGTCGTGCGGTGGGAGTACCGCCCTGGATCCACGATCTTCTTCGTTTGGACTCAGCAGCGCGAAGGCTTCGATTCGTTCGGAGATTTCGATTTCAGCCGCGACCGCTCAGCGCTGTTCCGTGACCGTCCGACCAACGTGTTTCAGGTGAAGGCCACCTACTGGCTGGGCCGCTAGTCCATTCCCTGAGCCTTGACCCACGCGCGCAGGGCGGTGGTCACGTCTGAAGCCGGAGCATCGAGAACCTGCGGCATGACGGGCCACCTCTTCCCGGCCCGCATCAGGTACCACATCGGACCTGTTGCGGGCTCCCCGGTCTTTGCGTGCGCGGGCTTCCCATCATACGAAACGAAGTGGTATTGGCGGCCACCAACGACGACGCGGTGCTGTTCGTTCTTGTATCCGCTCATTCGCAACTCGGGCAGGGCTGGATAGAAAGTAACACATCGGTAAACGCTCGCTGAGATGGCGACGGCGTCACCTCCGGCGCGTTGAGCGCAGGAAGCCAAGCTCTGCTTCGCGTTGCCTGTAGCTGTCGGGAACCATGGCATTATTCGCCCATCGGTCACGATAGTCGGCAACGATCGATGGCAGGTAGCGGGACGGCGGAGTGAACGTAAAGCCGAATGCAGATTCAGCGAGGCTGGCGTCCAGCTCTGACATCCAGCGTCCGCTGAATGGAGAGCAGTCCGGCAGCAGGCCGAGAGCCTCGAGCTCTTTACGCTTTGCCCGCACAATACTCAGCCTCGCACCGGCAGCCTTGCTCAACAGATCGAGGAATTCAGCGAGCGCGAGTGATTCGCCGCAGGAAACGTTGAATGATTCACCGATTCCGTCTTTCGATGCGACCAGTTGCGTGACGAGCCTTGCGACATCGGCGACGTACACATGCCGAAGCGGCAGGCCTTTTTCATCCGGAAGAATGATTGGCTCTCCGTCGAGGAGTCGCGCGACGTAGGCCTGAATTCTTCCGTAATGATCGCGCTCCGATGCAACCATCGGCAGCCGCAGCGTGGTGAATGGGAAGTCGAGAACCTGTCCCGCGTCCATGAATACCTGCTCAGCAAGACGCTTGTCGATTCCGTACAGCCATGCTGCATGATCCGTTGACGATTGTCCGGGCTCCGCCATGACGGGGCCGTCATATGCGTCCTCGCGGAATGGCCGCGAAATATTCTCGCGAACGAGATAAACCTGGCCGCTCGAGACGAATACGTATCGGCCAACCTTTCCGTCGAACAAGCCGACCGCCTGTCTCGCTTCCCGCTCGGTGTACGTGGTGTTGTCCAGGACCAGGTCGAAAGAGCGACTGCCGATGGCGGCGCGCATCGACCGGTCGTCGCTTCGGTCTCCGCGGATGCGCTCGATTCGTCGGGGAAGATCATCCGGCGTGAGCCCGCGGTTCAGGATCGCAACATTGTGTCCGGCTTCAAGAAGTGAAAGCGCGGCGGAGTGTCCGAGGTTTCGCGTTCCGCCGAGTATCAGTACGCGCGCCATGAAGCGCTACTCGTCCTTCCTCAGCACCAGCGTAAATGTCGATCCTTTCCCAAGGCGACTGGATACCAGGAGATCACCGCCCATTCTTCGCGCGAGATCCCGGCTGATGGCGAGACCGAGTCCCGGTCCTCCCTGAGGCGATGAGAAATCGCGTCCCACCTGCACGAAGGGCTCGAAGATCGCCTCGAGCTTGTCCTGCGGAATGCCCGACCCATCGTCGTTCACTTCGACACACAGACTGCCGTCGCGCATAGTGCAGAGGACGCTGATGCTGCCATCGCGCGCGGTGAACTTGATGGAATTCGACAGGAGGTTGATGAGAATCTGCCGGACCTTGTCCTCATCCCCGCGCGCAATGGCTCCATCGCATTCATTGAGAACCGAGAAATTGAGATTCTTTTCGCGAAGCTGAGGTTCGACGAACTCCTTGAGGCTCTTGAGCACGCGCGCGACATCGATAGGAGCATTCTCGACAGCGATGTGTCCCGCTTCGATCTTCGCGAAATTGAGAATGTCGTTGATGAGCGACAGCAGGTGCCGCTGGCTGCGATCGATGCGCTCGAGGTCTTCACGCTGCTCCGGCGTCACGGCCCCGCGCACGCCGAGCGAGAGAAGCTGCGTGTATCCCGCGATGGCGTTGAGAGGAGTGCGAAGCTCGTGCGACATGGTGGCGAGGAACTGGCTTTTCGCAGAGTTGGCTTCTTCCGCCTGCCGTCTGGCGGCACGCTCGCTCTCGACGAGCTGCTTGTATGAGGTGACGTCGATCGCCGCGGTCAGGTTGAGGCGCTGTCCGTCGGGAAGATTTCCAAGCCCCACGCGGTGAAAGTCCCACACTCTTACCGAGCCGTCGGCGGTGACGACCTCACGTTCGCCGAGGTGAAAGGATCGTCCCTCAGGCGTATCGGGAGGGAGGTGTTGGGGCTCGGGCGCCTGTCCGCGGAATGCCAGCCTCGCCCATTCGCCGGTCGTACCCATCGCGCCGGCGTCGTATCCTGTGAGGGTGGTCCATGCCCGGCTGAGCTGGAGAATCTCGCCCCCTTCTGCATGCAGCATGAGCGGATAGGGCGCCGACAGGACGGCGCTTCTCAGCCGCTGCTCGCTTTCGCGAAGCGATTGCTCGGACTTGTGGCGGCTTTCGATGTAATCGCGCACGTCCAGCTGTCTGAGCCGCGCACGCTGTGCGGAGCGAATGAGCGTCGTGAGCGTCGCGACGCGCACTGGTCGCTCGAGGAGCGTAACATTGCCTTTCTCAGTCACTCCGCTGAGCGCGCGAGGCAGGGAGCTGGAAAGCTCGCCTTCTCCGGTGAGCAGAATTATCGGAATATCCGACCATGAGGGCTGCTGGTTCAGCGTGTCGAACAGCTGCGAGCGCTCGGACGTCCGCAGTGCTTCTTCGGCAATGAGTATCACGCCCATGCCGTCGTCGGAAATGAGCCGGCAGATCTCTTCCATGTTCCTGCACACCTTCGACTCTATTCCGAACCGGGCGAGAATGTGGCTCGCTACCGCGCCGTCTCTCCCGGTCGGCGTGAGGATAGCCACCGCAACCTTCCGTGTCCCATCAGCCGCAGGCAGAGACTCGGCCAGATCCGACCGCGGCCGGGAGCCGCCTCCGCGCGGGAGGTCGGATTTACGAGCTGCGGCCTGTGTCACTATCGCGTATCCACGTCGTTGGTACCGTTGTCGTCCATCGGTGGAACCGAATTGCCGATGTAAGTCGGAACGCCGGTGAGAACTCCCTGGAATTCGCGCAGCGGCGCGCCGACGTTCAATCCTCCGTGCGCAACCTTGCATTCGCGAATGGTGCGCTCGTGATCTCCACTGCGCCGCTTCACCACCGAAACAGCCTGTCGCACGGTTCCGTTGACCTCGAAATAGCGCATCAGGATGACGGTGTCGGCCAGGTAGCTGACCTCCGCCGCGTCGTCCACCGGATTCCCGAAGATGCCGTGCTGCACGAGCGTCATGATGCAGGTAACGCCATTGTTGGAGAGAAAGCTCAGGAGCTCATGCACCTGGATGGGAAGCAGCCGCTCCTCCGGCATCGACTGCATGTACCCGTTGATGGAGTCGATGACAACGAGGGCGATCCGCTCCTTCTCCACTGCGGTGACGACCTGGCTCGCGAATTCTCCCGGTGACAGCTCCGTCGGCTCGACCTGCTGGATGTGAACCTGCCCATCATCGAGTGCGCTGTCGATGTCCATCCCGAGTGCTTTCGTTCGCAGCTTGAAGGTCGCGAGCCGTTCGTCGAAAAGGTAGAACAGAACGCGTTCGCCGCGCTTTACTGCAGCGTGCGCGTACTGCGTGCACAAGACCGATTTCCCCGTTCCCGCCGCGCCCGTGATGAGAAGACTCGTACCGGCGGTAATTCCGCCGCCAAGGAGGGTGTCGAGACGGCCCGATCCACTGTGAATGGTCTCCCCGGTAAAAGTCGAGCGCGGGATGTCGTGCAGGATTCTCGGGAATACATGAAGCCCTCCGGTCGTGATCCGGAAGTCATGAAATCCGCCGCGGAATTTTGCGCCCCGGACCTTGGTCACCTGGAGGCGACGGCGCTCAGAGCCATACTCGAGCGCAACATGCTCGAGCACAATGACGCCGTGGGCGAGACTGTGAAGCTGGAGGTCGTCGCCGGGGGAAGTCTTGTCATCGAGAAGGAGCACGGTTCCCTCGCGGGTGCTGAAGAACTGCTTCATCGCGAGTATCTGGCGCCGGAACCGCAGCGGCTCGCGGGCGAGCAGGCGCATCTCGGAAAGCGAATCGAAGACAACGCGCACCGGCTTTGTCTCGTCGATTTTCGCGAGCACCGCGTCCATCGTCTGCTGCAGCTCCACTTCAGCCGGATGAAAGAGTGTGTAACCTTCATCCGCTTCGCCCGGACGGTCGGCGCCGAGCTCGAAGATGTCGATGCCGTTCATGCTCCATCCGTGCGAGCCTGCTACCTGCTCGAGCTCCTTACGACTTTCGGACAGAGTGACGTAAAGTCCCCTCTCCCCGATCGCCACTCCCTCGAGCAGAAACTGAAGCGCGAGCGTGGTCTTGCCCGTTCCAGGCTCACCGTCGATGAGATAGATGTGATTCCTCGGCAGCCCGCCGTTGAGGATCTGGTCGAGTCCGAAAACTCCAGTCCTGGCACGGTCGGACGAGTGCGAACGGTCTACCTGGCCTGCGGAACGGGGTTCCGAAGTCGAGAGTTCCATATTGACATGTTTTGCTCCCGTTGTCGGGGAGCGGTTGGAAAAGCGAATCAGGCTCGATTTCGCATAAACTGTGCGAGCGTAAACGAGTTGGCCGTTGCGGCTGGCTACAGGCAATCCGGCCCGGTATCATCCCCCGATGGACAACGCCCATACATTTCTGGAGAACCTGGCGCTCGTCCTCTGCACGGCGGCGGTGACTTCGGTTCTCTTCCAGCGCCTCCGGCAGCCCGTTGTCTTCGGGTACCTCGTTGCGGGCATGATCGTCGGCCCATACCTGCCGATCCCGCTCGCCGCCGACACGAAAGTCCTCGAAACGCTTTCAGAGCTCGGCGTCATCCTGCTGATGTTTTCGCTGGGTCTGGAGTTCCAGCTCCGGAAAGTCGGCCAGATCGCGGCTACCTCGGGCCTCGCTGCGCTCCTCGAGACGAGCACGATGATGGGGCTCGGATATCTCGCCGGCTACCTGCTCGGGTTCACGGCGCTCGAAAGCGTCTTCACCGGCGCGATCATCGCGATCTCCAGCACCACGATCATCGCGCGCGCGTTCGACGAGTTCAATGTGGTGGGAAAGCTGCGCGAAGTGGTATTCGGAATTCTCATCGTCGAGGACCTCATCGCGATCATGATGATCGCGCTGCTCACGGCAATCGCGACCGGAGCGGGTCTGTCGGCGTGGAGTCTCACGATTACGGTCGTCCGGCTCATCACCTTCCTCGTCGGCCTGGTGGTCCTCGGCGTCCTGATCGTTCCGCGCTTCGTGCGCAGCATCGTGCGGCTCGAGCGATCGGAAACAATTCTCGTCGCCGCGATAGGACTGTGCTTCGCCGCGGCGTTCCTCGCCTATGCGTTTGGATATTCCGTTGCACTCGGTGCGTTCATCGGAGGATCGCTCGTCGCCGAATCCGGGGAATCCTCCCGGGTCGAGCGACTTGTGCACCCTGTGCGCGACATGTTCGTCGCGATCTTCTTCGTTTCTGTCGGCTCGCTCATCGATCCGCGCCTCGTTTACGAGAACTGGGTAGCGGTGCTGGTTCTCAGCACTCTCGTCATCCTCGGAAAAGTCATTGCTGTCACTGCAGGAGCGTTCATCACTGGCGCCGGACTGAGAACGTCGATTCAGGCGGGAATGAGCCTGGCGCAGATCGGAGAGTTCTCGTTCATCATTGCGGCCGTCGGTCTCGCGGCCGGCGCAACCGGCAGCTTCCTGTATCCAGTGGCGGTCGCGGTTTCCGCAGTGACCACACTGGTCACACCCTGGCTCATACGTGCCGCCGAGCCGACTGCGATGTGGGTGGATCGCAAGCTTCCGCGGCCGATTCAGACATCCGTCGCGCTGTATGCATCATGGGTGGACAGGATCCGGTCGGCGCCGCCGACAACAGGAAGGTCGAAGACTCGCCGGCTGATCAGACTCATTCTGATCGATGCCGCTGTGCTGGCTCTCGTTCTGATCGGTGCCGGCGCCGAGCGTGGACGGTTCACGACGATGTTCAGCAACTGGACAGGAGCGACGCCGAGGACATCGCTCATCGTCGTGCTCGCCGGCGCTGTCGTCGTTGCGATTCCTCTGCTTTTCGGAATGGTGCGAAGTGCGCGCATGCTCGGGTTCGTGCTCGCAGTTCGCGCACTGCCGATGGCCGGACGGAGGAAGGCGGACTTTGCCGACGCACCGCGCCGCGCGCTCGTGACGATGCTCCAGCTCGGAACGCTGCTGATAGTGGGAGTGCCCATCGTTGCAATCACTCAGCCGTTCGTGCCGAAATTTCCGGGATTCACGCTCCTCGCGATCCTGACCGTCGTCATGGGCTTCGCGTTCTGGAAGAGCGCGCTCAATCTCCAGGAGCACGCGCAGGCCGGTGCCGAAGTGATCGTTGCGGCGCTCACGCCCCAGATGTCGGCAGAGGATGATGAAGAGAATCTCTTCAAGACGATGGAGCACGTCGCGGTGATGCTGCCTGGTCTCGGAGAGCCGGTACCTGTCAAGATCGACGCGATGAGCCCGGCGGTGGATCGAACGCTTGCCGAGCTCAACATTCGCGGAAAGACGGGCGCGACGATTCTCGCCATCACGCGAAAAGGAGAAAGCGGGGCGAAGGTTCTCGTCCCATCGGGCAAGGAAGTCCTTCGTGCAGGCGACGTTCTCGCGCTTGCCGGTTCGCAGGATTCAGTCGCTGCGGCTGTCGAGCTGTTGACGGTTTCCCGCCGCAAGCCTCGTGTCGAGGAGATTGCGGAGACTTATCCGGGAGAATAGCTACTAGCTACTAGCTACTGGCTACTAGCCAAGAGCCAGCGCGTCGCTCGCTGCTCGTAGCTCGCAGCTGTTATTGAATGATGATTGCGCCGGTACGATTCTCGACCGGGATTTCGGCCGCACGATTTCCCCGCCACCAATCGTGTGCGCGGGTGTCGCTCCACGGCATTGCCACGCGGCACTTCGACAGGAGCTGAGCGAGCTCGGCAGCGTCTCGTGGCCGGTCATCCGCCTCCTTCGCGAGACATCTCATCACGATTTCCTCGAGATCCCGCGGGACAGGATGAGGCGCCTTCAATGAGGGTGGAACGGGCGATGCCTGAAGGTGCTGCATCATCATCATTGTGGAATTCGCCGCCTTGAAGACGGTTTGTCCGGTGAGCAGCCAGTATGCAACGCAGCCCAATGCGTAGACGTCAGACGCGGGACCGACCGTGCCGACTCCATTGATCGACTCCGGCGCCATGTAGGACGGGGTGCCGCTGACGGCACCGGCGCTCGTGAGCTCGAGCTGCTTCTCAGCATTGCGCGGATCGTTCTTGACCAGGCCGAAGTCGAGCACCTTCACGTAGTCCACTCTCAGTCCCATGCGGCAGGCGAGAATGTTCGACGGCTTCACGTCGCGGTGAACGAGACCCGCGAGGTGCGCCTCGCCGAGTGAATCACAGGCCTGCGAGATCAGGTGGATCACGCGCTCCGATGGAAGCGCGCCGTGCTTCTGAACGAGCTCCTGGAAATCGATTCCGTCGAGGAGCTCCATCACGTAGTAGAACGTCCCGTCTTCGGCGACACCGTAATCGTACAACTCTATAGTATGGGGAGAGCGCAGAGTTGCGGCCGCTTCAGCCTCGCGGCGGAACCGCTCGATCGCGATCCGGTTCTCGTCGGCC
>DASWQD010000135.1:0-6276 GCA_036398255.1 Gemmatimonadaceae bacterium
TCCCACAGCGGATATGTACGGTTTGCCTTGGCGGTGGGAAACGAGAGTGCCGCTGGATTTCGGGTGACCATCTGGACAGGCGGCTCGCCGGAAAGCTTGGGGATCCCGTTCACCTTGAGCGCGTAGACTAGCCGGGCGCTGTCACTGAATGTGGGCTTACCGGTTTTGATCGACAGTGCGATTACCTGCGGAGCCGTCACGAGAGCAAAGACAGCAGCGCTCAGGAGATGAAGCGTTCGCGCACGGCCGGCGCGCGCATTGGCGATGTATGAGAGAGCGAGCATCAGGACAGCGCCAGGAAACATGAATGACTTCGTAAGCGCCGCGGCTCCAAGCAGCAGTCCGAGAACCGCGTATGCGCGCGGTGTGGCAGCACCCGACTGAATGCGCGTGAACACTCCCGCAATCGCAAACGCGATGGCCGCGAGAAGCATGTCGGGGGTAACTCCACGCACCGTGATGAGCACAAGGGTGCCCCAGAGAAATACGGCGCAGGCAGAGAATCGTCCCGACAGTGAATCGAGCGGCAGTGCGAGCCACTTCGTGCCCGCGACCTGCACTTTCCGCAGCTCGCGGAGAAAGAACTCGAACGTCGCCATGGCAGCGACGAAGATCAGACCGTTCAGTATGTGAACGGCAATCAGCTCCCATCGGGAGCCATGGTCGAAGGGGGCAAGCCACACGGCCAGCAGGTACGGATACGCCGGACTCCAGTGCGCATTCACGGCACTTCCGAATCTTCCCGCCCGCACGTCATCGCTCAGATCGAGATAGCTGATGCTGTCGGGACTGACGAAGTATCGCCCCGCCCAGACGAGCACAGCGGCCAGAATCAGCGCGGCAATCCACGTCTCACGCGTACGAGGCCATCGCATCGGGCAAACTTGCATTCCCAGGGGGCCGGCTGGCAGGCTCATTGCTAACTTTCGGGGGTCCCTCCCGATACGTTTAGAGCATGGAACCAATCGAGACCCAACCGAGCGAAGAAGCCCTCAACGCGGTATTCGAGAGGCGAATAGCGGCCGGTGAGACCATAGAGCCGAAGGACTGGATGCCCGAGCGGTACCGCACCCAGCTCATCCGGATGATGTCGCAGCACGCCCACTCGGAGATCGTCGGGATGCTGCCGGAAGGCAACTGGATCACCCGCGCCCCGAGCCTCAAGCGGAAGATGGTGCTTCTGGCGAAGGTCCAGGATGAAGCCGGCCACGGACTCTACATCTACTGCGGCACCGAGACGCTCGGCATCGATCGCGCCGAGCTCGTGGACCAGCTGCTGACGGGGAAGGCGAAATATTCGAGCATCTTCAATTATCCGACGCTCACGTGGGCGGACATCGGAGTCATCGGGTGGTTCGTGGACGGCGCGGCGATCGTGAATCAGACGGTCCTCGCGAAAGCATCGTACGGTCCGTACGCCCGCGCGATGATCCGCATCTGCAAGGAAGAGAACTTCCACAAGAAGCAGGGCTACGAGATCGTCGCGACTCTCGCGAACGGAACTCCGGAACAGAAGGCGATGGTTCAGGACGCCGTCAACCGGTGGTGGTGGCCGTCCGTGATGATGCTGGGGCCGAGCGATACCAACTCGCCGAACACGGCGGAGCTGATTCGCTGGCGCGTGAAGCGGAAGACGAACGACGAGCTGCGCCAGCGCTTCATCGATCTCACGGTGCCGCAGGCGGAAGCAGTCGGTCTCACGCTTCCCGATCCGGATCTCAGGTTCAATCCGGACAAGCAGGGTTACGACTTCGGTCCGATCGACTGGGACGAATTCTGGCAGGTTGTGAAAGGCAACGGGCCGTGCAATCGCGAGCGGCTTCAGGCGCGCCGCGACGCACACGAGAATGGGCGCTGGGTTCGCGAGGCAGCCGAAGCGTATTCGGCGAAGCATGCGCGGAACGAGCAGTCGTCGGCCGCCTGATCGAATGGCCTCGAGCGCTTCGGTAGGAGTGGGCTACGGCACGGGCGAGAATCCCGATGGAAACGCCGAGAGTCAATGGCCGCTGTGGGAGGTCTTCACTCAGGAGGACGGCGGGGCGCCGCACGAGCATGCGGGAAGTGTCCACGCTCCCGACGCCGAGATGGCGCTTCAGAACGCGCGCGATGTGTACGGTCGCCGCGGAAAGGTCGTGAGCGTCTGGGTAGTCCCGTCGAATGTGATAACCGCGTCGCAGAGCGAATGGGCGGGACCGTTCTTCGACCCCGGGGCGGACAAGGCCTACCGCCACCCGCAGTTCTACAAGATTCCGCGCGGCCTCAAGGGATTTTGAGCGACAGTCTCTTTCAGTATCTGCTGAGACTCGGCGACGACCGCCTGGTTCTCGGTCACCGGCTGTCGGAGTGGTGCGGGCACGGTCCGATTCTCGAGGAGGACATCGCTCTCGCGAACATCGCGCTCGATCTCATCGGACAGGCCACGCTCTATCTCAAGCTTGCCGGCGAGACTGAGGGGAAAGGCCGGAGCGAAGACGATCTCGCGTACTTCCGCGACGCCATCGACTACCGGAATGTACAGATGGTAGAGCTGCCGAAGGGCGACTATGCGTTCACGATCGTGCGACAGTTCTTCTTCGATGCGTTCAGCTATCACGTGCTCGAGCAGATTCAGTCGGGAAAGCACGGCGAGCTCGCAGGAATCGCAGCGAAGGGATTCAAGGAAGTCCGGTATCACGTGCGGCATTCGAGCGAATGGGTGCTTCGCATGGGTGACGGGACCGACGAGAGCCACGAGAGAGCGCAGCGCGCGGTGAATGAGCTGTGGCGCTTCACGGCTGAGATGTTTCAGGCAGATGACGTGGATCGCGAGATGTCGAATGCAGGAATCGGCGCGGATCTCGATGCGATCAAGCCGAAGTGGGAAGGGATCGTGACCGATGTGCTTCAGCGTGCGACTCTGACGATTCCCAATGATCCGCCGGCGATGACCGGCGGCCGTCGTGGCCGCCATACCGAAGCGCTCGGGAAAATGCTGTCGGAGATGCAGATCGTTGCGCGTTCACATCCAGGAGCTGAGTGGTGAGCGCCAATACCGCCACACGCGAGGAGATACTCGGGATTCTATCGCAGGTGAAGGATCCTGAGATCCCGATCATCGATATTGTCGAGCTGGGAATCGTGCGCGACGTCGCATTCGAAGGCGACGGGATTCGCGTGGACATCACGCCGACCTATTCCGGTTGTCCGGCGATGCAGGTGATCGAGCGTGATATTGTCTCGACCCTCGATGCGCACGGTTACGCCAATGCGCGTGTTCACACCGTGTATTCACCGGCGTGGACGACCGACTGGATCACCGACGAGGCAAAGACGAAGCTGCGCGATTACGGCATCGCACCGCCGCGCATCGGCTCGGATTCAGCAGGCGGAATTGCGGAGCTCGTGTCGCTCCGTCGTGCACAGCCCACGGTCGAGTGCCCGTTCTGCGGCTCGGCTAATACATCATTGAAGAGCGAGTTCGGCTCGACGGCGTGCAAGTCGATTCACTTCTGTAATTCCTGCCGCCAGCCGTTCGATCATTTCAAGGCGTTCTAGCGGCCGTCACCGTTTCGCGGGTGAACTCCTGGGTCCGGCTGAGCATACGGAGACGCGAGTCTTCGCGCTCGATCAATTCGTCGAATGTCCCTGAATCGACCAGTCGGCCATGGTCGAGCACGTAGATCCGATCTGCATTGCGAATCGTCGAGACTCGGTGCGTGATTATGACAATCGTCAGCGCGCCATGCAGCCGGTGAATCGCTCTGAAGATTCGTTCCTCGTTCTCGGAGTCGAGCGAGCTCGTTGCCTCATCCAGAATGAGCACCCGGGGATGACGAAGCAGCGCGCGTGCGAGACTCAGCCGCTGCCGCTCGCCGCCGGAAAGCCTCACCCCTCTCTCACCGATCACGGTGTCGAGGCCGTTTGGAAGTGTTTTGACGAAAACGGCTGCTGCGCTGGCAAGCGCAGCGTTCATCTCCGCCTCGCTCGCTCCCGGCGCCGCCCAGTCGAGATTGAAGCGGACTGTGTCGTTGAACAGAAACGTGTCCTGCGCAACATATCCGACCTGACCGCGCCATGACTTCAGATGGGACTCGTCGAGCACTTCGTCATCGATGAGAACGGTGCCCGACTGGGGAGTGATCAGTCCAAGCAGAAGATCAGCGATCGTGCTCTTGCCCGCGCCCGAGGAGCCGACAATCGCTGTGGTCTTCCCTGCGGGAATATCAAGCGAGACCTCATGTACCTGGGGCAAGGCAATATTTCCCGTGTAGCTGAACGACACATTTCGGAGCGCAATGCCCTTGTCGAGCATGACGGGCTGCTGATTGGTAGTGGTACGCTCCGGCGCAGCCTCACAATCGTCGATCAGGCTCTGGACCGTATCGAGCGCGGGCACGACGCTCAGTATCTCCTGAAACGTCTGCTGCAGTGCGATGATGCGAGGCACAAGCCGCGAAAAGACGAACAGCAGGAGAAGTATCGCCGCAGTCGGAAGGTGGAATACTTCGACTGCGAGATACAGGATGACGCTGAGGGCAAGAACAGAACCGACCGTAGTCTGCCACCGCAGTGAAGCGAATGCGCGAGTGAGTGCAATCCGCGCAGCGTTCACTTTTCGGCCGACTTCGACGAACAGAAAGAGATGCCGCTCTTCGTGACCATAGCTCTTGGCGGTCTTGAGTCCGCCGAGCTGCTCTGCCGCCGTCGCAAACAGGGCTGCCGTGCTCGTCGTCATCTCCTGGCCGCGCCTTCGGCCGAGCAGCGTCCGAGCGCGCTCTGCTATGAGAAGCAGCACCGACGCGCCGAGCACTATCGCTGACATCGAGGTCGACACGCGAATCGCGACGACCGCATACACGAGAGCGACAACTGTGGTCGCAATCAGGTAGAGCAGGTTGTTGGCGCCCTTGTCCACCTGGTCGATCGCGGTCGTGAGCCCGTAGGTGAAGTCGGACGAGCGAATGCGCGAGACTACGAGCCACTGTGCGCGGGCGATTGCCGAATAGAGCCGTTCGCGCAATGCGAGCGTGTAGGTCTGCACCGCGACTGTGTCCGCGAGCGATCGCGCGCGAACGAGCGTCGCCTGCATTACCGTCAACGCGACGTACACGATCAGGACTGATGCAAGCGTCGGAGGGACGCCCACCGCATTGAACGCGGACGCCAGCTTTGCGGACAGCGACCCGAGCGATCCTTCCACCGCAACGCCGGCAAGCTGGAGAAGGGGAAGCAGTAAGAGGAGGGTGATTCCTTCAGTGAGCCCCACCGCTGCAGTCAATGCGAGCGCGAGTGTCGCCCGGCCCGGCGCGGCCGCGAAAAGCCCTCGAAGGAGAGAGATCAAAACGCCGCCACTGCGCTCACCCAGCTTGTCAGGAACTGGTTCGCCTGGAAGCCGTCGAGCACGCGGTGATCGATCGTCAGCGTGACGTAGCACATTGGCTTCACTTCGACCTCACTTCCCGATTCACCCGCCGGAACAACGCGGCGCTCGGCCTTGCCTACGCCGAGAATCGCCGACTGCGGCTGGTTGATGATGATCGGGGATGCGATCAGGCTTCCGCTCACACCGTGATTCGAGATGGTGAACGTCCCGTTCTGAACGTCTCGCGGGTCGAGCTTCTCATTTCGCGCGCGATCGGTGAGATCCTGCAATCGCTCGGCGATCCCGAACAGGTCGAGATCCTGTGCTTTCTCGATGACGGGGACGATGAGCCCGCCGGAGCCGAGTGCCGTGGCGACTCCGATGTTGATGTCGTCGAAAATCTCGAGCGCATCGTCGTGCCATCTGCTGTTGGCTTCAGGTACCGCCTTCAGCGCATCGACTGATGCTTTGACGAAATACGCGGTGTAGGTGAGCTTCGCGCCGCGCTTTTCGAAATCCGCCTTGTTCGATTCCCTGTGGGCGAATATCGCCGAGAGATCGGCATCGAATACGCTCGTCACATGGGGCGCGGCCGCAACACTCTGCACCATGTGCTGCGCAATGCTGCGCCGCATCTGCGAGTGCTTGACCATTCGGCCGGCCTTGGACGCGGGCGCTTTTGCGGTTCCTGCGGAACCCCGCGATTCGATGTGCTTCATCACGTCATCAGCCGTGATTCGCCCGCCCTTCCCGGAGCCTGTGATCCGCGATGCATCGAGGCCGTGTTCCTTCAGAAGCTTTCTCACCGCCGGGCTGAGCTCGGCCGCGGCCGCAGTGGACTTCTCGACGCCGTCCGCCTGTGGAACCGCCGACGGTGGCGCCTCCGCCGGCGCTTTAGCCTCGGTCGTCGCGGAAGTGTCGATTCGCCCAAGTAC
>DASWQD010000136.1:0-3154 GCA_036398255.1 Gemmatimonadaceae bacterium
AACTTCCTTCCCTTCACCTTCTCGGCCATTGACTTCACCCGCGCGTCATCCGCATTGAGCACCCATCGGGAGGAGTCGGTTGCATTCGCGAACAGGAGCGCCTTGTCCGCGTAGTACTCGTCGGCGGACGGATAGCGATCGAGATGGTCAGGGCTCAGATTCGTCAGCACTCCCACCACTGGCTTGAGGCTGGGAGTGTCGTGAAGCTGGAACGACGACATTTCGAGCGAGATCCAGTCCGGCCGCGCGTCGTGACGCGCAAGGTCCGAGAGCGGCGTGCCGATGTTGCCGGCATCGATGACGGTTTCGCCGAGGCCTCTCAGAATGTGACCGATGAGCGCGGTCGTCGTGGTTTTCCCATTGGTACCGGTAACCGCGATGATTCTCGTATCGGTGAGGTATTGGAGAGCGATCTCGATCTCGCTGACGAGCGGACGCTTCGCTTCGCGTGCCGCAGCAATCGCCGGCGCGTTTGGATCGATGCCTGGGCTCACGACCACTTTCGACGCGCGGGCAATTCGCGCGAGATCATGTCCGCCGGTGTCGACGGTTGCGCCGATGTCTCGCAGCTGGCGCGCTGCGTCCTCGAGTCCCGGAGCTGTTCCTGAATCGGAGACGTACACGCGCTTGCCGTCGGCCAGCAGGAGCTTCGCCGCCGATGCCCCGCTTTTCCCGAGACCCAGTATCGCTACTTCCTTTTCATTATCCACTGCAGAGGTCATCTCAATTTCAGCGTGCTCAATGCCAGAAAAGCGCAGAGAATCCCGATGATCCAGAATCTCACCACCACCTGACTCTCGTCCCAGCCGCCTTTCTCGAAGTGGTGATGCAGCGGCGCGAGCCTGAACACCCGATGCGACTGGGCATACTCGAGACCGCGGCTTCGCCGGTGCACCTTGAACACCACCCTCTGGATAATCACCGACATCATCTCCGCGACGAACACGCCGCCGACGAGCAGCAGCACGAATTCCGACTTGAGAAGTATGGATATCACGCCGAGTGCGCCGCCGAGCGCGAGCGACCCGGTGTCGCCCATGAAGACCTGCGCGGGATGAGTATTGTACCAGAGGAATCCGATGCACGCGCCCATGATGGCGGCGCAGAACACGGTCAGCTCACCTGCTCCGCGAAGATAGAAAACCTGGAGGTATGCTGAGGCGTCGATGCGGCCGATCACGTACGCGAACAGCGCCAGCGTGAGAACGGCGATCGCCGTGAGGCCCGCCGCGAGCCCGTCGAGCCCGTCGGTGATGTTGACCGCGTTGCTCGTGCCCGCGAGAACGAAAGTCACGAAGAGCACATACACCCACGCGAACATCGGCTCGATGAGGATGTACTTATAGAACGGCAGAGTAGTCGACGCGCCGGGAAGGGTCGACAGAGGATAGTGCCACAGAAACCACCCAAGGGCGATGCCGATCGAAAACTGGCCGATGAGCTTGTACGCTTCGATCAGCCCCGTGTTTTTCTTGCCTGCCTGCCTCTGCTTGAGCTTCATGAAGTCGTCGACGAAGCCGATGAATCCCATCCACAGCATCACGAACATCGCGATGAGGACGTAGCGGTTGTTCAGCTTCGCCCACAGGAACGTCGGGATCAGCGTCGCGGCGAGGATGATCAGGCCACCCATCGTTGGAGTGCGCTTCTTCTCCTGGTGGCTGTCGGGTGTCCCTTCACGGATCACCTGGTGCAGCCGCATGCGGCGCAGACGCCGGATGATGAGGGGGCCGACGATGAACGAGACGAGCAGCGCCGTGACGGCTGCGCCGGCTGCCCGAAACGATATGTAATTGAAGATGCGGAGAAATCCGAAATCCCTTACGAGCGGAACCAGCAGATAATTGAGCACTTAGGGATTTGCCCAGTTGGTTAGTTGTGGCAGGAGCTGCTCGAGCTGAACACCACGTGACGCCTTCAATAGAATAACCGCGTCGGGCTTCATCCGTGACTCGAGGAGCGGCCAGAGTCCCGCGACGGTCTCCGAAGTGATGACCCTCGCATCATCCTGCGCAATCCGCGCAAACGACTTTGCGTACTCGCCCACTCCGCCGATCACGTCGGCCCCTGATTCGAGCGCAAGCTGCGTTATCTCATCGTGACAGCGATCGGACGCGTCGCCCAGCTCGCGCATAGTGCCGAGCACGAGAACCCGCTGCCGCCCGCCCCCCATCTGCTTCAACAATTCGATCGCCGCGCGGGTTGAGCCGGGGTTTGCGTTGTACGCGTCATTGATCAGCGTCGCCTTTCCGATCTGCTCCCAGGCACTGCGCATGCGTGGCAGCGGCATCGCTGCGATTCCGGATGCAGCTGCCTCGTCGCCGACGCCGCATGAGCGGGCAACTGCAATCGCCAGCATCGTGTTCTGCAGATTGTGAAGTCCGCGAAGTGGAGGATGGAGAACCACCGGCCCGAGCGTGATCGTCCCCTGACCCTCGGGATTCATCGACCACGAGTCGGGTTTCACGTCTCCGTCATCGAGCCCCGCAGTGATGACTTCCCCCGCGCGGTCGCGTGCCACCGTCGCGATCTCGGGCTGAGCTGCCGGCGCGATTGCGATCCGCACACCATCGAATGCGTCGGCTTCCTCCCGCAGGACGCCCTCGATGTCGCCGAGCCCCTCGAGATGTTCCTCGCCTATCGAGGTGACGACGGAGATGTCGGGATCGATGATTGCGCGAAGTATGGCAATCTCGCCGGGGAGATTGGTCCCCGCCTCCACGACGGCAATCTCACTTTCCTCCGGTATCGCAAGCAAAGTCAGCGGTACGCCGATGCGGTTGTTGAGATTGCCGGTGGTTGCATGAACCTCCATCGTTCGGCCGAGCGCGGCGCGAATGATGTCCTTCGTGGTTGTCTTCCCGTTGCTGCCGGCAACCATGACGACCGGCCCGCCCCACGCTCGCCGCCAAAGGCTCGCAAGCTGGCCCAGCGCAACGAGCGTGTCGGGCACCTCGAACACCGGCACGCCGACAGGTTTTGCGAGTGACTTCGAGACCACTACCGCCGCGGCCCCCTTCTCTACCGAGGACTCGACGAAATCGTGTCCGTCGAATTTCTCCCCTATCAGCGCGACGAACACGTCGCCGGGCCCGACAGAGCGTGAATCAGTCGTGATCGCCCCGAGCTCGACCGTTCCGCGCGGATTACCTGT
>DASWQD010000137.1:0-3479 GCA_036398255.1 Gemmatimonadaceae bacterium
ACTGGACGCGCGCCAAATGGGGGCCTGTCGCGAAGTTCTATTTTCTTTCAGCCGCGCACTCTGCCGTGAAATTCTGCAGCGAGCTCGTGACTGATGCAGACGCGATGAAGGAGTTCTATCGCGAGCGGTTCTCGAAGGAGACGACGATGATTGCGTATGGAGCATACGTCCAGTCGTCTGAAAACCCGGGTCTCATCAGCCAGTTCGGCGTGGAGCCGGACGGCTACTATCTGATTGCAAGCCGGCTCATCCCGGAAAATCACGCCGATCTCATCACGGATGCATTTCTTCAATCGGGCTCGAAGCGGAAGCTCGTGATTGCCGGCGGCGCGAACTACGACAGTCCGTTTCATCGCAAGCTGCGCTCGATGTCCGGCGGCAACGTGATTCTCGCTGGCCACATCGACGACCAGGAAGTGATTCGAGAGCTTCACTGCAACTGCTTCGCTTACCTGCACGGTCATTCCGTCGGTGGAACGAACCCGTCTCTGCTCAAGGCGATGGGCTACGGGAACTGCGTGCTCGCGCTCGATACTGTTTTCAATCGTGAAGTCCTCGCCGACGGGGGAATATTCTTTCCGCGCGATCCGCGAGTTCTCGCCGAGCAGATTCGCGAGATAGAGGCAGACCCTGCGAGAGTCGCGGAGCTCAGGCGCATGGGTCCGGAGAGAATTCGCGCGAACTACACGTGGGAAAAGATCGCCTCCCAGTACGACGAGCTCTTTCGCGAAGTCGCCGCACGATGAGCAGGTAACAGGGCATGGCACGAACATGGCCGGTGACCCGCCGCAAGCGCGCGCTTCTCGCCGCATTCGACGCTGTGGCGCGCCCGCTCTCATCGCTGATCCTGCGTGAGAGAGGCACGCCGGAGAGCAAAGTACGGAAGATTCTCGTGCTCGAGCTCTGGCACATGGGAGACGTGGTTCTTGCGACGCCTGTTCTCCAGAACCTGCGCGCGATGTATCCCGACGCGCGGATCACGCTGCTCGCAAAGGCACACGCGCTCGATCTTCTGAAGCACAGTCCGCTCGTCGACGAGATCGTTCCGTTCGACTTTCCGTGGACCGCAATGAGCGCCAAGTACGATCCTTCGCGCTACGATCCCGGGGCGATTCGCGACCTGGTCACCCGTCTCCGCGCCATGGAATTCGACCTCAGCATCGACTGCCGCATGGACCTGCGGAGCAACATGCTCACTCGAGCGATTCGCGCGAAGCGGCGTATCGGTTACGATTTCGGGGGCGGTGGCTTTCTCCTCACGGATGCCGTCAGCGCCCCACCAGCCGACCAGCACAAGATCGACGACTGGCTGGGGCTGCTGGGGCCACTCGAGAAGGGCAACGCTGCTCGCAGTGTCAGCCCGTCGCTGACGGTTACCGCGGCGGAGCGAGAAGAGGCTCAGCGCGTTCTCGAGATGTACGACATCACAGATGCCGACACAGTCGTGGGAATCCATCCGGGCGGAAGCCACGAAGCGAAGCGCTGGCCGGCTGATAACTTTGCTGCGGTCGCTCAGGCTCTGGCTGACCGGCGAGAGATCCGACTGGTAGTGTTCGTCGATCCGGAAGGCAAGGGAAGCGACATGCAGCTGGGCGATGCGGCTTTCGTTCGCACTTCGATACGTGAAATGATGGCTCTGTTGACTCAATGCGATGTTCTCGTCTGCAACGACAGCGGCCCGATGCACATCGCCGCGGCGCTCGGCGTGCCGGTGGTCGCGTTATTCCGGACGGGAAATCCAAAGGCGTACGGGCCTCGCGGGTTGAATCACGCAGTCGTTGGCGACGGTTCGGTATCGGGAGTCGAGTCCGACATCGCCGTCGATGACGTTATCGCAGCGGTCGAATCCACACTCGGCACGAGAGGCATCGCTTGACGCTGCCGTCGCTCGGCGGCCGCAAGTCGATTGCCCGCAACACCGTTCTCAATTTCGGCGGGCTGAGTTTCCCGCTGCTCGTCGGCGTTGCGGTAATGCCCATCATCACGGGCAACCTGGGTCCCGCGCGGTTCGGACTGCTCGGGCTCACGCTTGCACTCCTCGAGTACTCCGGACTGTTCGACCTCGGGCTCGGCAGGGCGACGACGAAGCACGTCGCGGAAAAACTCGCGACCGGTGACGATGAGATTTCGCACCTTGTCGTTGTTTCGATCCTGAGCCAGCTGGCGTTCGGCGCAGTAGGGGGCATCGCGTTCGCTCTCGCAGCGCCGCTGCTCGCGAACTACGTCTTCGAGATTCCCCCGGACATGACGGGCGAAGCAATTGCCGTCTTCCGCGTGCTTGGCGCGCTGATCCCGGCGACTCTGTTGCTCGTGAGTCTGCGAGGTGTTCTCGAGGCAGCGCATCGATTCGATCTCAGCAACGCGATCAGGATTCCGAGCAGTCTCGCCTCGTTTCTCATTCCCGCGATTGCGTCGTCGAAGGGATACACGCTGCCTGCGATCATGGCAATGTTCTTCGCCGGCCGCGTGTTTTTCTGCGCGGCATCAGCCGTTGCCGTGCATCGTGCATTTCCGAATTTCAGATGGTCGCTGCCTGACGACTGGTCGATGCTGCGGCCGCTGCTCGCATTTGGCGGCTGGATGTCCGTGTCGAACGTGGTGAGCCCCATGCTGGTCTATCTCGACCGCTTCATGCTGGGAGCACTCTCGGGGCTCGCTGCAGTCGGTTACTACACGGCTCCATTCGACGGCGTCGTCAGAATGCTTATCGTTCCAGCAAGCCTGGTCAACGCGTTGTTCCCATCCGTAAGTGGAATGCACGCCACTGGCGACACAGCAGGCATCAAGCGCGTGTTCGCGAAAGCTGTTCGCAACATGACCCTCATTCTGTCGATACCTGCGCTGGTGCTTCTCTTTTTCGGGCCGATGCTCCTGCGCTTCTGGCTCGGAGATGTTTACGCGGAGCAGGGAGGGACGGCAGTGCGCGTGCTCGCGTTCGGCGTCCTGATGAACTCGCTTGCGCACATTCCGTCGAGCTTCATCGTTGCCATGAGCAGGCCCGACATCAACGCCAAGTTCCACATGCTCGAGCTTGCCGCGCATCTGCCGATCGCGTGGCTGCTCATCAATCAGTTTGGAGTGACGGGTGCGGCGATCGCGTGGACGATTCGCGTGACATTCGATGCCGCGCTCTTGTTTACCGGAATCTCCCGCCTGCTCGACACTCCATTGTGGAAGCTGTTGAGCGCCAAGCCGGCACTGGCTCCGCAAGCCGTGCGGGACGCTTGCTGACGCTCGAGGGCGGCTCCCCGCCGCCGAAGCGAGGAGATGCAGCGCGTGCAGTCGGGTTTATCCGACCGTGGGCATTCGGTCTCGGGAGTGTCGCATATCTCTTCAGCGTCGGCTGGGTCAAGTGGAAGAATCGGGCGGTCATCGTCGAGCTCTGCCGCCATTTCGGATACAGCTACGACATTCGTGAGCCGGCCGAGCTGCCTGATGTAGCAACTTCCGCACTTGTGCCGGGGGCGGGACTGCTGGAT
>DASWQD010000138.1:0-3966 GCA_036398255.1 Gemmatimonadaceae bacterium
CGATCTCGCTCGGCGTCGCCGCGCTCGTGGCAATCGATTCGTTCGCCGACAACGTCACCAGTTCCATCCGCGAGCAATCACGCGCGCTCCTTGGCGGGGACATAGCGTTCACTTCCCGGCGGCCGATATCGCAGGAGCAAAAAGCGATACTCGATTCGGTGCAGAGGAAGACAAAGGCAGAATACGCGCGAGTCGTCACTTTTCCGTCGATGGCCCTCGTTGCGCGCACGGGCAAGACACGCCTCGTCCAGGTTCGCGCGGTAAGCCCGAACTTTCCGTTCTACGGTGTCATCACGACGACGCCAGCCAATCGCTGGCCGATGCTGCAATCAGGGCCGGTCGCGCTCGTCGACCCGTCACTTCTCGTCGCGCTCAACGCAAGAGTCGGCGACACGGTGTCACTCGGCCTGATGAGGTTCACGATTGGCGCGACACTGAAGGATGTGCCGGGAACTCCGGGAGTAGCGGAGATCATCGGCCCGCGAGTCTTCATCCCCGAGAAGTATCTCGCGGGAACACAGCTTCTCGTCTTTGGCTCAACCGCCGAGTATGGAGTTCTCGCGAAGCTTCCGTCGTCGTTGGATCCGAAGAAGGTCGTAGCGCCGCTGCGCCCGTCGCTCGAGCGCCAGCAATTCCGCGCGATCACGGTGGACCAGAGTGAAGCCAATGCGACCGAGGCAATTCAGGAGCTGAGCCGCTTCATCGGAATTGTGGGTCTGGTTGCGCTCCTCCTCGGAGGCGTCGGAGTCGCGAGCGGCGTGCGCGCCTTTGTCTCGCGGAAAATCGACACCGTTGCGATTCTCCGCTGCCTCGGTGCATCGAGCGGACAGGTGCTCGTGATGTACGTCGCCCAGGCGGCGGCAATGGGAATTGTGGGAGCGCTTGCCGGCGCTCTGATCGGCGTCGCGGTCCAGCTCGGACTTCCGTCCGTATTCGGCGATTTTCTTCCTGTCGACGTCGACGTGAAGCTCGAGCCCTCGGCGATCATTACAGGAGTCATCGTTGGCGGATGGATAGCGCTGATCTTCTCCCTGCGGCCTCTGCTCGCGCTCAGAAATGTCTCGCCGCTACAGACACTCCGTCGCGACGCCGATTCGGAAGTGCTGCGCATGCGCTGGAACGACATTCCGAGAGTCCTCGTGAACGTCGCACTCGTGGCCAGCGTGGTCGCGATCGCAATCCTCCGCGCGTCAACGCTGCGGCAGGGCCTCATGATGAGCCTTGCGACGCTCGCGGTGCTCGGAGTGCTGACGCTCAGCGCGATTTTCCTGTCGTATGTCGCGCGAAAGAGCCTGCGCACCGGCTGGCCGTACGTCGTGCGCCAGGGCGTCGCCAATCTTTACCGGCCGGCGAACCAGACGCGATCGGTGATCCTGTCGCTTGGCTTCGGTGCGTTCCTGATCACGACTCTCTACCTCGTCCAGTCGAACCTCCTGCGGCGATTCGAGTTCAACGCGGCAGCGTCGGAGGCCAACCTCGTGTTCTTCGACATCCAGGATGACCAGGCAAGCGGCGTCGACTCGATGGTGCGAGCGAACGGGAACATTCTGCAGACAGCCCCGATCGTGACGATGAGAATCTCGCGGATCAACAACCGCTCGGTAGACCAGATCATCGTCGATTCGAGAGCGCGCCGGGTCGCTGATTCCATGGCGAGAGCACGCGGCGGAGCGGCTGCCGAGTCGGCAGCGCAACGACGGCAGGCGGAGGTCGAGGCGCGGAAGAAAGGCGCGCAAGCCGGACAGCAGGCGGGACGCAGCGGGTGGGCACTCAACAGGGAATACCGATCGACTTTCCGCGACTCGGCGACGAGCGGCGAGAAGATCACAGCTGGAAAATGGTTCAGCGGCGCGGCGCTTCGCGGAGAGAGCGACACGAGCGAGGTTTCGCTCGAGCGGGACATTGCCGGCGAGCTGCGGGTGAAAATCGGAGATGTCATCACGTGGAACGTGCAGGGGCTGGAGGTTCCGACGCGCATCACCAGCCTTCGTGAAGTGACGTGGGCTCGATTCGAGCCCAACTTCTTCGCGGTGTTTCCGTCCGCCGCGCTCAAAGCCGCGCCAAAGCAGCACGTCGTTCTCGCAAGTGTTCCGGGATCGATGACGGTTGCCGCTCTTCAGCGCGACATCGTCACGCGGTTCCCGAACGTATCGAGCATAGATCTCACGCTCGTGAAGGAGACCGTAAAGCGAATCGTCGACAAGGTCTCGACGGCGATCCGGTTCATGGCGCTCTTCAGCCTTGCGATGGGGATTCCCGTTCTCTTCAGCGCGGTCGCCGCAACCAGGCGCGACCGGATTCGCGAAGGCGTCCTGCTCAAGACACTCGGAGCGAGCCGGGGCCAGATCGTGAGAATCCTTCTCGCGGAATACAGCCTCCTCGGCCTGCTCGGAAGCCTCACTGGAATGCTGCTGGCAATCGGGGGCGGTTGGGCGATCGTTCATTATGTGTTCGATGCCGAATACAGCCCGGCTTTCCTTCCGGCCGTGCTGATTGCAGTAGCGATGCTCGCATTGACTGTCACGATCGGCCTGCTTGCCGGTCGTGATGTCTTCAAGGAAACCCCGATGTCGGCTCTCCGAGACATTTGAGTATTGGCGGGGTAGGAGGACTGCCGTATACTCCTAGTCCCGCCAATACAAGCATTCATTAATCATCACCTAAACGATGGCATCTAAATTCGTGCGTCGCGGCAGGAACATCCTCGTTGCGTCCTTCGTTGTTGCCGCTGCGTGCAGCGAGCCTACGGAATCGCGTCAGCCTACTTCGGTCACACTGGATCAGAGTGTTGCGCTCGAGGGGACAGCCGGCACGGTTCTGACGACTCCTCCCACCTTTGTCGTTAAAGACCAGAATGGCAACGCGATGGGTGGCGTCAGCGTGACAATTACCGTGACGGCCGGTGGCGGAACGCTCACCAACGCGCCCACCACTACGAACGACGGACCTACACCGGTGGGATCATGGCGGCTCGGGAACATCGCGGGTGTGAATACAATCACTGTCACTGCGGCGGGGCTGACACCGCTTGTGATCACTGTTACCGGAAAAGCAGGACCGCCGGTTGCAGTCACTTTCACCAGCGGCGGAAATCAGTCCGCGGCCGCCGGGACTTCGGTTCCCACGAATCCAGTTGCGCAGGTGAGAGACCAGTTCGGAAACGGGGTAGCCGGCGTGCCGGTCACGTTTTCCGTTGCTGAAGGCGAGGGCTCACTTCCGACGAGCGCGCCGGTAACGACCGATGCGTCGGGAAATGCCGGCTCCCCACAGTGGACCCTCGGAAAGAGCGACGTTCCGCAGTCGCTTCGCGCTTCCGCCGGAACTTTCAGCACGACTACGAATGCGACGATTGCCACCAGCTACACGGTCGACGTGAGACTGTTCGGTCCGGCGATGCCGCCGGTTGCTGCAGCGATGTTCACCGCGGCGGCTGCACGAATCAGGGGTGCGGTGACGGGAGAGCTCTCCGACGTGCCCTTTTCGGCGAGGGATCTCGCGACGGACTGTGGCGTGCCGGACCTGCCGAACTCCTTCAGCGAAACAGTAGATGACGTCGTGATCTTCGCTTCGGTCGGCTCGATCGACGGACCGTCCAAGGTGCTTGCCTTCGCGTTTCCCTGTTTCATTCGCGGTCCATTTCCGGCACGCCAGACGCTCATCGGGGTAATGAAATTCGATGCCGATGACCTCGACAACATGATCGCGAGAGGCAACCTCACTGATGTCATCCAGCATGAGATGCTGCACGTCGTGGGAGTGGGGACACTGTGGAATTCATTCAACCTTGTTGCAGGAGCCGGCACCGCCGATACGCGGTATACCGGCACGCTGGGCGTCGGAGGATGCATCGCGATCGGTGGCGCATCGGTCTGCCCGTCGAGCGTACCGCTTGAAAACACCGGTGGTGCGGGCACTGCAGATTCGCACTGGCGTGAGTCAGTGTTCTTCAACGAGCTCATGACCGGT
>DASWQD010000139.1:0-6280 GCA_036398255.1 Gemmatimonadaceae bacterium
GGAGTAATTCCGCTCGAGTTCACGAATGGCGAGACACGCCAGACCCTTGGCCTCACCGGATTCGAGACTTACGACATCGTCGGAATGTCCGATGACATGAAGCCGAAGTCGCTGCTCACGGTCCGCGCAACCGCCGATGATGGTACAGTCCGCGAGTTCCAGGCAATGTCGCGAATCGATACACCGGAGGAGATGTCGTACTACAGGCACGGCGGGATACTTCCGTACGTGCTGCGTCAGCTCGTGGGTTAGGAAGCCTCAGCTTGGCGCCGAGATCTCTTTCTTGCCGAACTTGAGACGCGGTATCGCATCCTGGATCTGCTCGGTGACCTCCGCTTCCATTTTCTTCGGATCCAGAGGCTGCAGCATTTCCTTGAGCTCGGGATCGTTGCCGAGCGTCAGCCCGAGCCTGGTATAGAGTCCGGCGACGAGGTGGAGGGTCTTCGTGACCTCCTCCTCGATCCGGAGGTTGACCTGGAGCGTCAGCTCTTCGCGCAGCTCACCGATGCGCGACTCGCGGCCCTGGCTCATGAGCACGAAGATCGAGAGGAAAATCGCCTCGAGCGAAACGATCATCGTGAGAAGACCGAACGGAAACGGATCGAACTGCGGAACGGGGAGCACAGTGTTCCAGAGCAGCCAGACCGAGAACGCCAGCACGTGAAAGAAGAAGAACCCGGTCGAGCTGGCAATTGACGTGAGCCAGTCGGCGATCACCTGCATACGGGTCTGTTCGCCTGAGTGCTCGGCCTTGATGGCGCGGTAGACACTGTGGGCCCGTTTGCGGCGTTGTGCGCGACGGTCGATCCCGGTGGGCAACGGACTGCCGCCCGAGGTCATGGCCATCGCCCTCATGGCCTCTTCTTCCTTCTTCTTGTCGTCGGTCATGGCAGTCGGAAAAATGTGCGATCAATCATGCCGCGTACACCACTTCCTGTGAAAGGTTAAACGTATCAGCTTTCGCCTGACGATGAACACACCAGTAACCGTCGGTTTGATCCAGGAATCCGTAACCTCGGACGCGAACGCCAACGTCGAGCGTGCCGCCGAGCGCGTGCGCGAAGCTGCGGGGCGCGGGGCGCAGATTGTCTGTCTGCAGGAATTATTCAACGCTCCATACTTCTGCAAGGCGCAGAAATGCGAGCGGTTCGACATCGCCGAGCCGATTCCGGGTCCCGCTGTTGAGCGGATGCAGAAACTGGCGAAGGAGCTCGACATCGTGCTCATCGTTCCGGTTTTCGAGCGCCAGGCGGCCGGTGTGTACCGGAACTCGGCCGCAATAGTCGACGCCGGTGGATCGCTGCTCGGGATCTACAGGAAGATGCACATCCCCGACGATCCGCTCTACTACGAGAAATACTACTTCGCCCCGGGTGACTCCAACGTCTCGGACGACGGCGAGCACAAGGGCGCGAGCGGATTCCGTGTCTGGAACACGAAGTACGCGAAGATCGGAGTGCTGATCTGCTGGGACCAGTGGTATCCGGAAGCAGCGCGCATCACCGCACTGCTCGGCGCGGAGATTCTGTTCTATCCCACCGCGATAGGCTGGCATCCATCGGAGAAGAAGGAGTTCGGCCAGTCGCAGCTCGATGCATGGCAGACGGCGCAGCGCGCCCACGCCATCGCGAACGGAGTCTTCACTGCGTCGCCGAACCGCGTCGGACACGAGGATGAGGAGGGAACCGACGGCATCGAGTTCTTCGGACACTCCTTCATCTCGGATCCTTTCGGGCGAAAGCTCGCCGAAGCGGGATCAGATCCGGCGGTGCTCGTCGCCGAGCTCGATCGCCGGCTGATCGAGGACACGCGCCGCAACTGGCCGTTCCTGCGCGACCGCCGCATCGACGCCTACGGTCCGATTCTCAATCGCTACCTCGGGTAGCGAGAGGGCGCAGAGGTCCTCGCTTCGCATCGGCCACGCACGAGACAAAGAGACGCGGAGATGAAAGCGCACAGGCATCTTATGCCCGCGGAGTGGGAGCGCCACGATGCGACCTGGATCGCGTGGCCGCACCACGAGCCCGACTGGCCAGGGAAGCTCGGCGCGATTCCGTGGGTCTATGCGGAAATTGTTCGCGCGCTGCACAGGCACGAGCGCGTCGAGATTCTCTGCCACGATCAATCCGTGCGCGCGTCAGCCGCAACTGCGCTCGACGCTCACGGCGTAGATCCGGAGCGGGTCCGGTTCCACATAGTCCCCAACGATCGCGTCTGGCTTCGTGATTCTGCGCCGACGTTTGTCTGGAGTTCAAGCGGCGACGTCGAGCTGGTGAACTGGCGGTTCAACGGATGGGCCAAGTACGACAATCACGAGCGCGACGAGAAAGTCGGCGAGGCAGTCGAGCGAATCACCGGGTTGCCCAGATCGATGGCAAAGCGGCCCGATGACGGATCATGGATGGTCCTCGAGGGAGGCGGAATCGAAACGGACGGGGCCGGCACAATGCTCGTCACCGAGGAGTGGCTTCTCAGCGATGTGCAGGTGAGAAACCCCGGCATGTCGCGCGGGGATTACGAGGCCGCTTTCGCCGAGTATCTCGGGATAACCACTACCATATGGTTGGGCGAAGGGTGTGTCGGCGACGACACTCACGGCCACGTTGACGACATCGCGCGCTTCGCTCCATCGGGCGCAGTGCTGCTCGCATTCGAGGAAGAGCCCGGCGATGCCAACCATCGGGCCTCTGTAGACAACTTTCGCCGACTCGACGCCGCGGGCCGGAAAGTCGTCAAGATTCCTTATCCGCGTCCGGTGATCATGGAAGGGCAGCGGCTACCCGCCAGCTATGCGAATTTCTACGTCGCCAACGACATCGTGATCGTTCCAACCTTCAACGACCGCAACGACCGTATCGCGCTCGACCTGATTGCGCGCGAGCATCCGGGCCGCTCCGTCGTGGGAATTCACGCGGTCGATCTCGTGTGGGGCCTCGGCACGCTCCATTGCCTGACGCAGCAGCAACCGGCGCCACCTGGGAACGATTCTCGCTAGCCCGGACACCATGAAAATCACGCTCATCGCGGAAGACGGTATCCGGCTCGAGCCGCTGCCTGGCCCGATGACGATCGAGGCGCAGGCGGCCGACCAGCTCTACTCGCCGTTTCACATGCTCGGAAGCGGTCTCGCGTTCTGCACCTACTCCGTGCTTGCATCCTGGGCGAGCAACGCGAAGCTCAAGTCCGACGATATCGTAATTGAAGTGCGATGGACCTTCGCCGAAGAGCCGCACCGGGTAGGCAGCATCGACATGAAAATCGACTGGCCTTCCCTGCCCTCCGCTCGTCAGTCGGCAGCAAAGCGTGTTGCCGACATGTGCGCGATTCACGCGTCATTCGAGCATCCGCCCGCACTCACCACAACCGTGGCCGCTGCTCCAGCGGCTGTGCCGGCGCAGGTATGACGGTCCCCGTCGTGCGATTCACTGTGCAGGGGCAGGACTACCCTGCAGACGCGCCGACATCAGGCTCGCCGGGCAGGCCGTACACAGTCGTGTACGACGGCTATTGCAGGGTTTGCGGAAAGCTGGTCGCGATGCTGAAGAAATGGGACAAGCACGGCGAGCTCGAAATCATTCCCTCACAGACGCCTGGCATCGGCGCGCGGTTCCCATGGATTCCGGCGCGCGCTTACCTCGAGTCAGTTCAGCTGATCGATCATCGCACTGAGACCACGTGGCAGGGTGCAGCGGCGCTGGAGCACATCATCGATGCGCTTCCAAAAGGCCGCTTCATAACGTGGATCTTCTCGATTCCTTTCGTTCGACCGCTGGCGGAAAGATTCTACCGATGGTTCGCCCGCAACCGGTATCACCTCGGCTGCGGTGAGCACTGTCAGCTGAGGGAGCCGGTACTCGAATTCGACGAATGATTCGAGGATTTTTTCCTCTCCATCACGAGATCCCGAATCCAGTCTTCGATCAGCTCGCCCTGCGCCACGTCCAGGCCTTCTTCCGTGTGTTCGACTCCGCGGGCCGCCTTTCCGCCGCTTTCCTCCACCATTCGCTCGACGAGGCTTTCCCAGGTTCGCTGCTGAAGTGAGTTGCCGACGGTTTTCATCGCGAACCAGTCGGGCAGCGATGCGGGGCGATCGTAGACCTGGGTCTCGAATCTCACCTTGTCTCCGCGCTGCTCAGAAAGAAATCGAACTGCTCCGGCGAGCGGATGGCCTTCGAGGGTGACGAGCGTCGCCTTGACTGGCGTCACTTCCTGAACGCGAACCTGGATGTTGCCACGCACGGGGAGTGACATGGTTATCGTGACCCCCTGCTCCAGGTCACATCGAGTCCCCGGCTCAGCCTCTGCGTCGACAATTCCCGGCGTGGCCTCGTTGAAATCGCGGCGAAATCTCTCGAACAGCTCTTCCGGTGTGAGGCGGCTGCCGCTGATGTCCGCCCAGATTCGTTTTCTCGTGAGCGTGCCGATCCCTTCGTCAGGCATCTGCTCAGGCTGTGAGTCGGCGAGTTTCTTCAAACCTACCTCCAGTCCAGTTGGCTCGATCTTGAAAACTGCGGTCAGCGCGTTCGCGCCAGGTGCCGAGATGACATTGCCTTCACGCAGCATCGTCAGCTGACTCTCGTTCACGGGCAACGGCGCGCCGAGCATGTCGGCAACCGCCGTTGCGGCGCTCGCGAGAAATCCCGGAACAGGCACGCGCATCGGGTCACGGTTGGTGATTGCCGCGAGACGGTCGATGAGATCGTTGGTGCTCGTCTCTTCGTCGCCCGCTATCTCGAGAATGCGCCCGTGCAGATCCGTCCGCTCGACGCAGTCGGCGATCGCCTTCGCAAGATCATCCACCCAGACGGGCTGAAATTTGTCGTCCCCGCCGTCGATGACAGGGATCGCCGGGAGCGTCCGAACCATTTTCAGGAGAAGGGAGACCACCTCGTCGCCAGGACCGTAGACATTCCCGGGGCGCAGGATGATCCAGCCTCCGTGAAAAGCCTGAACGAGCTGCTCGGCAGCGAGCTTCGATTTGTGGTAATCCGACTCGCCGGTGTCCGCACCGAGCGACGACACATAGATCAGCCGCCCGACGCGCGCCCGCTCGGCTTCGCCAATCACGTTTCGCGTGCCGTCGACGTTTACGCTCTTGAATGTCACCTCAGGCGGGGACTCGGCGACTATGCCGGCGACATGCAGAACGACGTCGATTCCGTCGGCGCTCCCTCGCACCTTGTCGGACTCGCTCACGCTCGCGGGCCAGGGCTCCACGGAGCTGTTCCATTGCGCGGCATCCTCGCGCGCGTTCCTGCTCAGCAGTCGGACCTTGTGTCCGCGCCCCACCAGCTCCGTTACGACAGCTTGCCCAACGACACCGGTGCCACCGGTGACGAGTACCGAATGAGTCATGGGCCTTACAGACGCAGAAACAACGCCACCCTGCTGTGACCCCTGGGCGTTAACCTCGTCAAATGACGGGTGGAGAATCCTCCCCGCCCTTGGGAGAAGCAATTGAAAAAGATCGCATTTGTCATCGGTCTCGCCTTCGCTGCCGGTTGCAGCAAAGGCGAAGACTCATATACTGTCGCCGCCGCAGGCCCCTGGAAGGAGGCATACGGCGTCATGAGCCGCAGGGGCATCGACCTCGCAGTGGACGAGATCAATCGCGCCGGCGGGATCAACGGTGCCCCCCTCAAGATTCTCGCGCGCGACGATGAAGCCAACGGCTCGCGCGCGGCCGCGATCGCCCAGGAGCTCGTCCAGAATCCGGAGGTGCTCGCAGTGGTCGGGCACGTGAACTCGGGGGCGATGCTCGCCGCATCGAGGATCTACGACGGGCAGATTCCCGCCGTTGCCACCACGGCCTCGTCGCCTGACCTGAGCGGCGTGTCGAAGTGGACATTTCGCGTCATATCGAGCGACTCGCTCAACGGAGTGATTCTCGCTCGCTTTGCGTCGCGCTTCGGCGGAAACGACAGCACTCTCAAGCAGGCCGCCATTCTCTACGAGAACGACTCCTACGGCCGCGGGCTGGCCGACGCTTTCCGGCGCGCGTTCCGCGGGACCATCGTGAGCTTCGACCCGATCAGCGAAGAAGTGAACGCCGAGCCGTTCGTGTCGTTCCTCAAGATGAAACAGGTCGGAATCGTATTCGTCGCGGGGCGCGAGAATTCCGCGCTTCGCATCCTTCGCGAGTCGCGGAGGCAGGGACTCGACGCGGTGTTCATCGGCGGCGACGGCTGGCAGGGAATCGTCGCCGACACTGCCGCATCGAATGGCGCGTATGTCGGAACTTCGTTCAATGCGAAGACACAGTCGGCCGAAGTGCAGCGGT
>DASWQD010000140.1:0-8204 GCA_036398255.1 Gemmatimonadaceae bacterium
TGCCGCGGGTGCTGCCATACCCAATTCGAAACTGATCGAATACGATGGCGCCGCACATGGCCTGTTCGTTACGGAAAAGGATCGCCTGACGAACGATATTCTGGCATTCCTGAAATCGTAGCTTGAGAATCGCTCTCACGATTGCGGGTTTGCTTCTCATTATCACGGGAGGCGTCTGGTTCCTTCAGGGAATCAACGTCCTCCCAGGCAGCTTCATGACTGGCCAGGCCAGGTGGGCGGTCTACGGTGCCGTGTGCCTTGTCCTGGGCATTGGCCTGTTGATCGCAGGAATTCGAAAGCGCAGTTGACTGAGCGCTGAGACGTGCGCAACCGGGACTCATCCGCTCTCGAAGTACCGGAATGGCGCAGTACATTTCTCCCATGCGTCACCGAAATGACGTCCCGGTAGATCGATGAAAGTTCTGATCGTCAATCAGAACGAAGTCCGGCGGCTCCTGCCGATGCGCGAGTGCATGGACGTGATGACGGAAACCCTCTCGGCACTCGCGCGTGGAGAAGCGATCCAGCCACTGCGCACAGTGATGCGTCTCCCGGAGAAAATCGGCGCACTCGGCGTGATGCCCAGCTTTCTCGCCAACATCGAGTCGATGGGCTTGAAGGTAATCAGCGTTTTCCCGGGAAATCACGGAACGAAGTACGATTCGCATCAGGGAGCGGTCCTGCTTTTCGAGGCAAGGCACGGGCAGCTGCTTTCGCTCATGGATGCAAGCGCGATCACTGCGATACGAACGGCGGCAGTGAGCGGAGTCGCCACCCGGCTGCTTGCCCGTGAGAATGCGGCAACGCTGGCGATACTCGGAAGCGGAGTGCAGGCCAGGACACATCTTGCCGCAATGATCGAAGCACGGAAGATCACGCGCGTGAGCGTGTGGGGCCGCGATGGAGACCGGGCACGGGAGTTTGCGGAACGCGAGACCAAGCGACACGGGATTACAGTGAATGCTGTATCGACGGTAAAAGCGGCTGTCGCCAATGCAGACATCATCTGTACGACGACCGCGGCGCCCGAGCCGATCCTCATGGGCGAATGGATAGCGAAGGGAACTCATGTGAATGCAGTCGGATCGAGCGTGCCCTTCACGCGCGAGCTGGATACGACTGCTGTCAAGAACGCGCGGCTGTACGTGGACCGGCGGGAATCCACCGTCAACGAAGCCGGCGACTTTCTGTTCCCGAAGAAAGAAGGGGCCATCGACGACAGTCATATCGTCGGCGAGATCGGCGAGATCCTTGTCGGCACGGTGGAAGGTCGCCGAACGGCGGACGAGATAACGCTGTTCAAGTCGCTTGGCTTAGGCGTCGAAGATCTTGCAGCGGCGAGCCATGTCTACGCCAAGGCCATTCAAAGCGGCGCGGGCGTCTCCGTCGAGCTCGGCGGCGAACGCGATGACGGTTAACCCGGTATCGCTCGACGACATTCGCGCCGCACGCGGACGAATCAGCGCGCACATCGTACGGACTCCTCTCGTCCGCCTGAACGTCGACAACACCGAAATATTCCTGAAGCTGGAGAATCTTCAGCCGATCGGCTCATTCAAGCTGCGCGGTGCGGGGAACGCCATCGCGATGGCCGATCCGAAGACGCTTGCAAAAGGGGTCTACACTGCGAGCGCCGGAAACATGGCACAAGGGGTAGCGTGGCACGCACGGCGACTAGGTATTGCATGCACGGTGATCGTACCCGATCACGCCCCGGAGACGAAGCTCGCGGCCATCACCCGGCTCGGCGGAACGTTCATCAAAATCCCGTTCGATGAATGGTGGCAGGTGCTCGTCACGCGCCAGTATCCGGGAATGGAAGGAGTGTTCGTTCACCCGGTGAGCGACCCGGCGGTGATTGCGGGCAACGGCACCATAGGACTGGAGATTCTCGAGGATCTTCCCGATGTCGCTACCATCCTCGTGCCCTACGGCGGCGGCGGCCTCAGCTGCGGCATTGCAACGGCGGTCCGCGCGCTCAAGCCCGATACCAGGATCTACGCATCTGAAGTCGAGACTTCGGCCGCGTTCGCCGCTGCACTCGCAGAGGGGAAACCAACGAAGATCGACTACAAGCCGAGCTTCGTGGACGGCATTGGTTCAGGCAGCGTGCTGGCGGAGATGTGGCCGCTGGCGAAGAGTCTGCTCGATGGCTCGATCGTGATGTCCCTTGCGGACGTGGCCGAGTCGGTGCGAATACTGGCTGAGCGGAATCGCGTGATTGCAGAGGGTGCAGGCGCAACTCCTGTCGCAGCAGCGATTGCGGGAAAGGCCGGCGATCGGGTCGGCCCGGTTGTGTGCGTGGTCTCGGGCGGCAACATCGATTTCGAGAAGCTCGCGCGGATTTTCAGGCGGGAGATATAGCGCAGTCCTTCACATGAGGCGTTGATGACAGATCGGCAGAAGGTCACAGGAATTGGCGGAGTGTTCTTCAAGGCAAAGGATCCAAAAGCGCTGGCCGCCTGGTATCGCGACCATCTCGGTGTTCCGCTCGATGAGGGCTCGACGTACGGAGCTTTCTCCGTCGCCGACAACGGGTGCGATGCAACGGGGACGCCGCTAGTGACAGTGTGGTCGACGTTTCCCGTGACGACAGAGTATTTCGGCCCGGACGGGCGAAGCGCGATGATCAACTACCGCGTCGCCGATCTGGACATGATGCTGGAGCAGCTGCGAAGCGATGGAGTAACGGTCGACGAAAAGGTCGACGACTCGGAGTACGGAAAGTTTGGCTGGGCAGTCGATCCCGAGGGAAACCGATTCGAGCTGTGGCAGCCGCCGCCGCAGATGCCCTGAGAGGTCAGTCGCTCGTCATGATGAACAGCGGCGCCCCGTCGAATTCGTAGATGGGGCGCAGTCGTTCAGTGTTGTAGTACTTCTTGACGTCGACGACTTTCTTCTCCGACGTAACGCTCGTGATTGGAACGCTGTCGTAGAATCCCTTGTGCACGCTCACAAGCCGCCCGTACTCCTTCTTCAGGATGAGGTCGAGCGCGAGATTGCCGAACGCCATCGGCACGATTGAATCGAGCGCGTCGGGATCTCCCGACCGGACGAGGTAGCCGAGCCGCTGGTTCACGACGTCGATGCGACGGCCGTTGTTGTATTTCGGGGAGTACTCCTTGAGCGCCGCAGCAACCTTGTCGCCGATGCCGCCGAGCTTCCTGTGGCCGAACATGTCGGTCTCCTCGCTCTCGAAGCTCATTCCCTCGTGAGACTTGAGGCTCGCGCCTTCCGACACGAGGGCAACCGAGTATTTGCTGGGATTCCTGTTGTGGTCGAAAGCCATGAGCTCGGTGAGATGCTCGACATCGGCTGCGTGCTCCGGGATCAGGCAGCGATCGGCGGCGCCGGCCATCGTCGGCAGCAGTGCGGTGAATCCGGCGTACCTGCCGAACACTTCGATGACGAGAAACCGCTCGTGTGATCCCGCCGACGTGCGGAGACGGTGCGTCAGCTCGATCGTGCGCGTCACGCAAGTGCTGAAGCCGATGCAGTAGTCCGTGCCGTACACGTCGTTGTCCATCGTCTTCGGGATTGCGACGACGTTCATGCCTTCATCGTGCAGGCGCTTTCCATAGCTCAGCGTGTCGTCGCCGCCGATCGGAATCAGGACATCGACTCCGATGTGCTCGAGATTGCGCACGACATCCTTCGTGATGTCGTTGATGGGATTCTCGTACCCGGTGAGGTGCGACGGAACGCGCGCGCGGGGCAGGTGACTTGGGCGCGTGCGTGAAGTATGGAGAAACGTTCCGCCGGTGCGCCCGGCTCGATTGACGATCGCCTCCGTCAGCTCCTGTACGCATTCGGAATTGTCGGCGCCGTCTCTATTGTAGTCGACGAGTCCTGCCCATCCGCGGCGAATGCCGATTACCCGGTAGCCTTCGCGGAGGGCGCGAATCGTGATCGCCCTGATGGCGGGATTGAGACCGGGGACGTCGCCGCCGCCGGTGAGGATTGCGATCGTTCCCTTGTTGCTGCTCATAGGTCAAAATTAGCAGCAACCGGTTGATTCAGTAGCGATGCCCAAGCCCTTTAAACGCCTCCGGTTCATGGGGCATCAAATGGGTGTAAACCTGACCGGAGCTCCCAAGGAAGCGGTTCGTGATCGGTGGCTGCGCCGCCGCCCTCATTGAGCGTCTCGAAAATTCCCGACGCATGGGTAGCAGGTAAGCCGCTTCAGCTGACATGGGTCGTGCGCCAACATGGTGTGACGCCGCTTCATGGATTGAAGCCGACCATCGAGGCGCGGTCCGGGTCTCGCGTAGTCTCGGGGGCGCCTGGGAGTTCAGCGAGGACGGCCAGAGACCCAGCGGCAAGCGCATGCCGAACCCGGGACTTCGAGAGAAAGACATCACTCCACTCATCGCATTCATCAACGCGGAGCGGCGCGTTACATCGAGGTGAGTGGTATCAGGTCGTGGCAGGGCGGCGGCTTCGCACAGCAAGCCAGATCAGCCCGCCGACGGCGACGATGACTGGAAGGTGCCAGGCCTGATCGAGCTGGCGTGTGCTGAGAAGCCATAGCCCGAACGCCATGCCGATTACCGCGAGAGCGGGACCAGCCGGGAGGCGGAATGTGTCGGGCAGTCCTCGCTTCTTCCTCAGAGTAATGAGCGCAGCGCACGTAGACATGTAGATCACAAGTCTCGTGACTGCACCGAACGTGGCAAGCTGCCCGAAGTTGCTGATCAGTCCCAGTCCCAGCGCGATTGCGGAATTGACGATGATCGCGATGTGTGGCGTTCGAAATGTCGGATGCACGCTCGCAAAAATCTTCGGAAATTCGTCCCGGTCGGCCATCGAATACATGATGCGCGGTGACATCAGCGAAAAGCCGGTGAGCCAGCCGTATACCGAGATGATCACCGCAATGCTGCCAAGGGTAAGGCCGACAGGTCCCAGCAGGACACGAAGCGCTTCGGCAATCGGGGCCTTGCTTGCCGCGGCGTTCGGCAGCACGCCGACAACCGCGAGCTGGATGAGACAGTAGATGACGGTAATCGCGAGCATCGCCGTGATGAGCGCGAAAGCTGTATCCCGTTTCGGATTCTTCGACTCGCTTCCCGCTACTATGCCCGACTCGAATCCTCCGTAACCGAAGACGAGAATGAGAACGGCTTCCGTCCATTTCGGCTCAGCGACTGTCTGCGTCTCGAGCACGGAACGCTCGAACTGCATCAGGCCGAGCACGATGACGAGCACCAAAGGAAGCAGCTTGGCCACCGTAAATGCGTTGATCGTCCACGACGCCTGCCGCACTCCAATTACGTTGATGACGGTGACCAGTGTCATCGCGAAGATCATGACTGACGCGCGACCCATTGGCGTACCAGCCCAGGGAATGAGTGGAGTGAGATAACCGCTCAGCACGTTGAGAACCGCCGCTCCGGAGAGAAGGCGCGTCCAGATGTGGAGCCAGCCGATCTGGAATCCGAAGGCTGGGCCAAATGCTTCGCGTGTGTACAAGTACGGACCGCCGGGCTCATCGAAACGACTTCCGACTTCGGCGAAGCAGAGAACGATCGCGAAGATCCCGACGCCGGCGATCAGAACCGTGAGCGGACTCCACGCTCCAGCGAAGCCGGCAAGCGTGGATGGGAGGCCGAATACGCCGCTGCCGATCACGCTGTTGACCACTGCGGCCGTGAGGGCCCAGCGGCCTATCGCGCGAATGAGTGTCGGACGGCTGTTCATGTCGGCGTAAAAGCTACCATTCCCTGGAACCCGGTGGCTTCAGTCCTGCGTTGTTCGGCTCCCATGCCAGACGAATCGACCAGTAATGCGGAGGCGAACGGACTCGATCCGGAGAGCCAGCGGGAAATTCGCGAGCGTGTAACGGAGCTTGCCTTCGACGGCGATCCGGGCCAGTTCGACGAGTTCATCTCGGTGCTTGGCGAAGCGACGCCGGACGGAGTAGACGTGATCCTGCGCGGAAGCGCAGTCACCGGGCACAAGTGGGGATCCGACGAACCTTTCGATGCCGACGGCCCAGGTACGAGCGATCTCGACGTGACGTTCGTGGGTGGCGACATGGTCACCCTGTTCCGTGAGTTTCACATCCCGGGGATCCATTCTGTTCCGCTCAGCGAGCAGCATCCGTTCGCGTCACCGCAGCTGGCTCCGCTCAGAAAGCGCCTTTGCGCAATGACGAAGCGGGCGGTGAATCTTCAGGCGACGACTTCGCTCGTTCAGTATCTCCGCGATGTCACGATGGACCAGCCTTATCTCCTGTTGCTCAAGAAGCCACCGGCCGAAGAAGAAGAGACGCCGGAGCAGTAGCATGCGCCTGCTCACATACAACATTCGCGAGGGCGGAGTCGGGCGCGCTGAACAGATCGCAGAGGTGATCAAGGCGGCGAATCCGGATGTCGTGGCTCTTCAGGAGGCGAGGGATCCGCTGATAGTGGAGCGGATCGCCAAGCTTGCGGGGTTCCGTTTTTCAGGGGCGCGAGTCGCGCATTCGACGGGATTCCTGAGCAACGTGCCGGTGCTCAATTATGCATGGCGTCACCCGCCACGTACCAGGCATGCCCTGCTCGAGGTTGCGCTTGCCGACGGCTTTCCGCGCCTGTTCGTGCTGCATTTGCGCGCGTGGTTCTCCAAGTGGAGCGAGAGGCACCGGGCTCGCGAGCTCCGCGGCCTGCTCGACGGAATCCAGCAGCAGCTGATAACGGAGGAGCGGGCGTTCGCGTTTCACATCCTGGCGGGAGACTTCAACGCGCTCGCGCCCGGCGAGCGACTCGACCCGTCACCGATGCCGAGGTGGATTCGTGGAATGATCTGGCTCAGTGGACGTGATATCGCGCGCAGCACAATCGAGATGATGAAGGCCGACGGATATGTGGATGCGTGGCGAGCGCTGTATGCGGATCATGTAAACGATCCCGGGTATACGTTTCCCGTGTGGTCGCCGCACGTGAGGCTGGACTACGTATTCACTCCCGCGGAGTTCGCCTCACGTTTCACGCACTGTGAGGTTCGGCACGAACCGGAGGCAGTGCGGACTGCGTCGGATCACCTGCCGCTGCTCGTGGAGATGTCGAGCACATGAGGGCTGAATTGCTGCGCAACTCAGGGCCAGCGCGGAAGACAGTTGCGCCGTATATTCGCAGCCGCGCTCGAGTGACAGTACCCGAGACCAATCCCGATGAATCAGACACGTCTCCTGATTGCCCTGACACTTGCTGTGAACGCCTGCGAGCGTCCCGCCCACATCGCAGGGCCTGAAGCAGCTCCGTCAGCCGTACTGTCTCCCCCCGCTGTCGGCATCGCGAGCGGTGTATTCATCGAAAGCTCGCCGCTTGGAAAGCCCGGCTTGACCGCCTGGGACAACTGGACGAAGCAAGTCGGGGCACGCTCAGCGTACGTGATGTGGTACACGGACTGGTCAGCGACTTTCCAGGGGTATGCTGTAGGCAATGCGTACTCCCGCGGCTCGATTCCGGTCATCACGTGGGAGATGAAGAACAGAAGCAGGACAATCTCGTACAGCGATGTGCTGACCGGAAAGTGGAACAAGTACATCGATACATGGGCCGCTGCGGTTCGCGCCGACGGCCGAGAGATCTTCTTGAGATTCGGCCATGAGATGAACGGCGACTGGTATGGCTGGAGCGGCGCTCGCAACGGACAGAACGCACAGGCGACGCAGCAGTTCATCGCGATGTGGCGGTATGTGCACGCGCGCTTTAGCGCGAAGGGCGTGACCAACGTCACATGGGTGTGGTGCCCGAACCACGAGTCGGTGCCGAATGCAGCCTGGAACCAGCCGGAGAACTACTATCCCGGCGACTCCTATGTCGACTGGATATGCGCCGATGGCTACAACTGGGGCACGACCCAGACGTGGAGCAGCTGGCGCACCTTCGATGACGTGTTCGGGCCGATCTATTCGAGGCTTACGAGCGTCGCACCAGGCAAGCCTTTCATGGTCGGAGAGTTTGCTTCGACCGAGCTCGGTGGGGACAAGGGCGCGTGGATCGCTGACGCGGCAAGCCGGATTCCATCGCAGTATCCGCAGATCAAGGCGTTCATCTGGTTCAACATGAACAAGGAGACTGACTGGCGCGTCGAGTCGAGCACCAGCGCACTGAACGCATTCAAGGCGTCATTCGTGGGCAGCTCGAACTATCTATGGAGATGATGTCCTCCTAGGGAGGCTGGTTGCAGAGACACGACTCAACGCTGCCGATCGAGTC
>DASWQD010000141.1:0-4108 GCA_036398255.1 Gemmatimonadaceae bacterium
CGTACCCGATCGTGATCGTGCAGAGCTCGTATCCGGGCGCGTCTCCGGAAGTGATGGAGCGCGACGTATCGCGCCCGATCGAGGAAGCGCTGAACACGGTGCAGGGGCTCAAGGAGCTGACGTCGTCGTCGCTTAATGGAAGCTCGATTGTGCGCGTGCAGTTCAATCTCGACGTGGACGTGATGGCGGCGCAGCAGGAAGTGCAGTCGAAGGTCGCGCGCATTCGCCGCGCTCTGCCGCCGGAGATGGAAGAGCCGATCATCCTGCGCTTCGATCCGAACGAGCGCCCGATCATGTCGATCGCGATGCAGAGCGGCGAGCGTCCGATGCGCGAGCTGACGAGTCTCGCGGAGCAGGTCGTGTCGCCCCGGCTGCAGTCGGTGACCGGAGTCGGCGGGATCAATCTCGCGGGAACAGAGACGCGCCAGATCCGCATCGAAGTCAATCCTGACGCGATGCGATCCTACGGCATCTCGGTTCCTCAGGTCATTTCGGCGTTGCGCGATGAGAACCAGGAGGTGCCTGCAGGCCGCGTAACGCGGGGCGAGACGGAAGATCTGATTCGCATCACGGGCCGCATCGTCGAGCCCGCTGCATTTGCGAACATTGCCGTAGCGGTGCGCAATGGAGTGCCGGTAAGGCTCGGAGATGTAGCTACCGTAGTCGATGGCGCCGCCGACCGGAGAACTGCGGCGCTTCTGGGAGAGGCAGGCACCGGTCCCGATCAGCCTGCGCTCGCGCTCGACATTCTCAAGATCTCGGGATCGAATACTGTTGCTGTCGCGGATTCCGTTCGCGCCGCGGCTGCGGCACTCGAGCGTCAACTTCCCGCTGACGTGAAGCTTCGCGTGATACGCGACGATTCCAGGTCGATCCGCGAGGGCCTCTCCGACGTCGAGCTCACGATCGTACTCGGCGCGGTGCTCACGATCGCGATCATCTATCTCTTCCTCAACTCGTGGCGCTCGACGATCATCACCGGCCTCACGCTGCCGGTGAGCATCATCTCCGCGTTCTTCATCATGTGGGTCTTCGGATTCACGGTGAACACGATGACGCTGCTCGCCCTGTCGCTTGCGATTGGACTGCTGATCGACGACGCCATCGTCGTGCGAGAGAACATCGTGCGGCACGTTCACATGGGTAAGGACCACGTGAGGGCGGCGAAGGAAGGGACCGACGAGATCGGTCTTGCGGTATTCTCGACGACGCTCGCCGTGGTGGCCGTCTTCATTCCCGTCGCGTTCATGGGCGGCATGATCGGACGGATCTTCTTCCAGTTCGGCGTGACTGTCACCTTCGCCGTTCTCGTCTCGCTCTTCGTGTCGTTCACGCTCGATCCAATGCTCTCGAGTGTATGGCCCGATCCGGATCACGAGGACGCCGATGGAGCGTCGACGAAGCGAATGAATCCGATCAGGCGCGTCGGTCTCGCGTTCGATCGCTGGTTCGAACGGACGGCCGACAGGTATCCGGCGAAGCTCGACTGGGCACTCAGGCATCGGGCAATCGTGATGGCCGGAGCAGTTGCGTCGGTTGTCGCGGCAGGCGTGATCTATCCGTACCTGGGATTCACGTGGCTTCCTGAAGTCGACAATGGTGAGTTCAACGTGAACCTCCGCACTCCGCCCGGCTCCAGTCTTCAGTACACGGTAGACAAGGCGGAGTATGTCAGTCGCTTCCTGCGGTCGAAGCCGGAGGTCGAGTTCACCTACACCACAATCGGTGGCGGATTCAGGGGAACATCGAACTCGGGCCAGATCTACGTGAAGCTCAAGAGCAGGGATGAACGCGACAAGGATCTGTTCGCGATTCAGAACGAGCTGCGGCAGGAGCTCCGCAAGATGACCGGCGTGCGCCCGACAATCACCGGAAGCCGCTCGATCTTCGGAGGGTTCGGGCAGCCGATTCAGATCAACGTTCAGGGGCCTGAGGAGAACAGGCTCAAGCTCGCAGCGGGGCAGGTTCTCGAAAAGATTCGTCAGACGGAAGGAGCAGCCGAGCCGAACTCGAGCGACGAAGGTCAGATACCGCAGCTCGACATCAACGTCGACCGGCAGCAGGCATGGGCCGCGGGGATTGGAATCGCGGACGTCGCCTCGACACTCCAGCCGGTGTTTGCCGGCCAGCGTGCAACGAGATGGGAAGATCCGCTCGGATATTCCCACGATGTCGTCGTCGTTTACCCGGATTCACTTCGGACGAACGCCGCCGACATTTCCGAGCTGATGATTCCATCGGGGGCAACGGATCCGGCGACTGGCCGCCCGGCAATGGTTCCATTGTCGCAGGTCGCGGTGGTCGAGACCAATCTTGCGCCGCAGCAGATCAACCGGCGAAGCCTGGAGCGGCAGGTGTCAGTCTCGGCAGGCGTGCTTCCGGGATATTCGATGGGAGAAGTCGCAGGACGCGTCCGTCTGGCGATCGATTCGCTTGGGCTGCCGCTCGGATACAGAACCATCTTCGGCGGGGATGTGCAGAACCTCGAGGAGACGAAGGGTTATGTCCTGGCGGCAATCGGCCTTGCCGTTGTCTTCATCTACCTGATTCTCGCTTCGCTGTTCGGTTCATTCTTCCAGCCGCTCGCAATCATGCTGGCGCTTCCGTTGTCGTTCATCGGCGTGGCGCTCGCGCTGCTGCTGACGAATGGAAACATCAACGTCATGACCATGATCGGAATCATCATGCTCATGGGGCTCGTGACGAAGAATGGAATTCTCCTGCTCGACTTCTCGAATCAGCAGCGGGCGAAGGGAGCGACTCGGCACGATTCGCTGCTTCAGTCAGGACGCATTCGTCTGCGTCCGATCATCATGACGACCGTTGCGATGATCTTCGGAATGCTTCCGCTCGCGCTTGCGATCGGCGAGGGAGCCGAGCAGCGCGCCCCCATGGCGCGCGCGGTGATCGGCGGCTTGATCACGTCGACATTGTTGACGTTGCTCGTTGTGCCCGTGATGTCGACGCTGCTCGAGGACGCGGTAGCCTGGATTCGCACGAGCGTGCCAGCCGCGATTGGTCGCGCCCGAAAAGGCGGAGATGATGAAGGCAGGAAGGGCGTGCCCCCCCGGGAACCACAGCGTCCGCGCCCTGCCGCGCCCGAGCCTGTCGCCGCGATGCAGCTCAGAATGGCGAAGGAGAGCGGAAAGGACTGATCGCCGCCCCCCCGGAATGGTTCGTGCAAAGTTGGACCCGTCAGACATTCTGCTGACGGGTCCTTTTTTCTTGTGCGAACCATGACAACGACCATGCTGGCGCGACGCGTGATTGCCGTCGGACTTGCGATGATCCTTGCGACTCCCGCGACTGGCTCCGCTCAATACTTCGGGCGCAACAAGGTGCAGTACGAGAAGTTCGATTTCCGGATCTTCGAGACCGAGCATTTTCGGCTGCACGTCGATCCGGAGGAGGAAGAAGCCGCGCGCGACATGGCACGCATGTCGGAGCGGTGGAACGCGCGGCTCGCCGGCCTCTTCAACCGGCGGCTTCAGAAGCGCAAGCCGATTCTCATCTACGCGAACCATCCTGACTTTCAGCAGACGAACGCGGTAAGCGGCCAGCTCACCGAGGGCACCGGCGGTGTCACGGAATCGCTTCGCGACCGCCTCATCATGCCGCTCACAGGTGTCTATCGTGACAACGATCACGTCCTCGGACACGAGATGGTTCACGTTTTCCAGTACGACCTCGAGAGCGATCAGAGAGTCGGGCGACAGGCTGGAATCAATGCGCTGCCGCTATGGGTCGTCGAAGGAGTGGCGGAGTATCTCTCGCTCGGCCGCAACGATCCGCACACGGCGATGTGGATGCGTGATGCAGTCCTCCGAAACAAGATGCCTACCATCAAGCAGCTCACCAACGACACTCGCTTCTTTCCCTATCGATATGGGGAAGCACTGTGGGCGTTCGTCGGCGGGAGATGGGGAGACCGGATGGTGGCAGAGACCTACAAGGCAGCCGCGAAGCTCGGCTTCGAGCGGGGAATCAAGAGCACGCTCGGCATCTCCTCGGATTCACTTTCGAAGGAATGGATCGCAGCAACGCGGGCAGCTTACGCATCTACCGTGAGAAGCGAATCCGCCGCGCCCGCGCAGGTCCTGCTTCCCGT
>DASWQD010000142.1:0-3405 GCA_036398255.1 Gemmatimonadaceae bacterium
CCTCGAAGGAGACGATTCAGGCCATCGCGCCGGGAATGCCCATCGATATGGTCGGCGCGGGCGTGCCCGAGGAGCTTTTCTCCCTCGAGCGAAAGCCGCAGGAATTTCTTCTCTACTTCGGAAGGCTCGACATATTCCACAAGGGACTCGACGTGCTGCTCGAGGCGATTGCTCTCGTCGCTCGTGAAAAGCCCGGCATCGAGCTGCGAATCGCGGGACGAGGGAAGGACGCCGAAAGGGTGGCAGAGCTCGCTCGCAGTCTGGGAATCTCGAAGAACATCAGGCTCGTCGGGGCCGTCTCCGACGCCGAGCGCAACTCGCTTTTCGCGGGAGCTCAATTGCAGCTGATGCCCTCGCGCTTCGAAGGCTTCGGCCTCGCTGCTGCCGAGGCGATGGCTGCCGGCGTGCCGCTGATCGCGAGCGATGCCGGATCTCTGCCCGAAGTCGTCGACGCGCCGCGCGGAGGCCGCCTGGTACCCTCTGGAAATCCGCGGGCTCTCGCCGATGCGACGCTCGCACTGCTCGACAGCCCGCAGGAACGCGAAAGGCTCAGCAGGTCGGCGCGCGAGTCGGCCCGGAGATTCCGCTGGAGCGTCGTGGCCGATGCGCATCTGCGCTTCATCGAGCACATTGCAGCAAGCAGCTCATCAAAAGCAAAGGAAACAACGAGCAAGTCATGACCCCGAAAACCGCGACACGCCCCAGCTCGGCGAAAAAGAACACTGGCACCGGCCTCGGGCGCGAGCAGCTGCTCGAGCTTTACTACTACATGAGACTCACTCGCTCGCTCGAGGAGCGGCTGGTCAATCTCTATCGCCAGACGAAAGTGGTTGGCGGCCTGTTTCGCTCGCTCGGACAGGAAGCCGACGCTGTGGGAAGCGCGTATGCGCTCGACAGGAGCAAGGGCGACATACTGTCACCGCTGATCCGGAATCTCGGATCGATGCTCGTGCAGGGAGCGCTTCCCGTCGAGATCCTCAAGCAGTACATGGCGAAAGGCGATTCACCCACGCGCGGCCGCGAGCTGAACATCCACTATGGCGATCTCGTGCGCGGATTCATCGGGCAGATATCGCAGCTCGGCGACATGGTGCCCGTGATGGCGGGAGTCACGCTCTCGTTCAAGATGCGCGGAGAAGATCGTGTCGGACTCGTGTATGTCGGCGACGGAGCGACGTCGACAGGCGCATTTCACGAGGGGATCAACTTTGCCGCAGTCCAGCGCTGCCCGCTCGTCGTCGTAGTGGAGAACAACGGATACGCCTACTCGACTCCGCTGTCGAAACAGACAGCGGCAAAGCAGCTGGTGGACAAGGCGATCGGATACGGTGTTGTCGGAGAGCAGGCCGACGGCAACGACGTGATCGCGACGTATGAAGTCACCAAGCGCGCTGTGGATCGCGCCCGTGCGGGCGGTGGAGTCACTCTCATCGAGCTGATGACCTATCGAAGAAAGGGACACGCCGAGCACGACAATCAATCGTATGTGCCCGATGGAGAGATCGATCGATGGGCGGCATCGAACGATCCTGTGGACCGGTACATGAAAGTTCTGGCAGAGAAGCACGATGTTGACGCGAGCGAGCTCGGGGCCATCGACGCGCGTGTCGCGGAGGAGATCGACCGCGCGACTGATGAAGCCGAGGCTTCTCCGATGCCCGAGCCGACGGATTCACTCGTCGGCATCTACGCCGACCCTCCTGTCGAGCAGCCGCTCTGGTTCAGGGAAGGGGTGCGCGCCGCGGTCGACGTCAACGAGCGTCCGCAGGGCTGGGGGACGCACGATGCCTGAGATCACATACCTCGAGGCAATCCGCGAAGGTCTCGCTGAGGAGATGGAGCGTGACGAAAACGTTTTCTGCCTGGGCGAGGACATCGGCAAGTACGGCGGAGCATTCAAGGTTACCGAGGGACTCCAGCAGAAATTCGGCGAAGCCCGTGTGATCGACACTCCGATTTCGGAGGCGGCGATAGTCGGCGCAGCAGCGGGCGCGGCTCACATGGGCATGCGTCCCGTGTGCGAGATGCAGTTCATCGATTTCATCTCGTGCGGATACGACATGCTCACCAATTACGTCGCGACCGCGCGCTATCGCGCGATGCTTCCGTGCCCGATGGTGGTTCGCGGGCCGAGCGGAGGTTATGTGCGGGGAGGACCGTTCCACTCGCAGAATCCGGAGGCGGCTTTCCTGCACACCCCCGGTTTGAAGATCGTCTATCCCGCGACCGCGAGTGACGCCAAAGGACTGATCAAGTCAGCGATTCGCGACGAAGACTGTGTGCTGTTCTTCGAGCACAAGTATCTGTATCGGCGCATCAAGGAAGAGATGCCACCTGGCGATCACCTCACGCCGATTGGAAAGGCGAGAGTGGCGCGCGAAGGAAAGGACGTCTCGATCATCACCTACGCTGCGACCGTGTGGAAGTCACTGGAGGCCGCTGAGCAGCTCGAAAAGGAAGATGGCCTCTCAGTCGAGATCATCGATCTCCGGTCGATCGCTCCGATGGACGATGCGGCGATCGTCGCGACGGTGTAGAATACCATCCGCGTGCTGATCGTTCACGAGGAAACACGCACCGGTGGCGTTGCAGGCGAGATCACGGCGCGCATCAACGAGCTCGCATTCGAGTGGCTCGACGCGCCAGTGCTTCGTGTAACCGCAGCGGATGTTCCGCTTCCGTACTCCCCTCCGCTCGAGGACTACGTACTTCCTCAGACGAACGACATCGTGAAGGCGGTCAGGCGCCTCGCTTCATACTGATGGATCCCGCTGACGAGTTCAGGACTTCCCGCTACGTCGGTGTCGGGTGTGTGACGGCGGTCGCCGGCTTGTTCAGCGGCGGAATGATTGGTGTGTTCGTTGCGAAGATGGTCGGAAGCTTTCGAAACTGTGAGCCGCCGGAGGGACTACCTGCGTGCGATTGGCACGTGTACGCCGGTATCGGTATGTTGATTGGGATCCTCACGCTCCCAGTGCTCGCGCTTTCGCGGCTTCGGCGCAGCGACCGGAATGCGTTGAAAAACGATTAGGAGACTTGGGTGGCTCTTGTTGACATAATCATGCCCCAGATGGGCGAGTCCATCGCTGAGGGCACTCTGTCCAAATGGCTCAAGAAGGTCGGCGACGAGGTAAAGCGCGACGAGCCGATCTTCGAGATATCGACTGACAAGGTCGACGCGGAGATTCCTGCGCCGTCGGCGGGAGTTCTGACGGAGATAATTGTAAAGGAAGGCGAGACGGTGGCCGTGCAGACGGTCGTCGCCCGGCTCGAAACAGAGAAGGGGGCTGCAGTCGCCGCCTCCGCTGCCGCCGCTGAACCGGCGAGGACAGCTGCTGCTGCCACCTCTAGCGCTGCGCCGAGCGGGGGCCCCCCCCCGAAGAGCGAATCGACGCCGGCGGTGGC
>DASWQD010000143.1:0-5648 GCA_036398255.1 Gemmatimonadaceae bacterium
CGGCGCTCCGGGGTGTTCGTTCCCTTCTTCAACCGGCTCGCATCTACACATCGCGGTCCGGCGCTGTTCGCGCTCAGGCTCAACGCACCAGTGTTCTCGTGCATTGCGCGCCGGCTTCCGGGAGATGACGTCAGGTACGAGATAATCGGCAGGCGAGTGGAATACGAGCGCACCGGGGATCTCGATCGGGATGTCCTCGCGCTTACGACCGAGCTCGCGGCCCGGCTCGAGAAGGAAGTTCGTGCCGCACCCGAGCAGTACTTCTGGTTTCACAAGCGCTGGAAAACGCGTCCATCGGATCGCGCGTCGTGATGCGATGGCGAGCCGCGATTGCGGGAATGGCGCTGCTGGCTGCGGCATGTTCGGGTGGCGGCGAACAGGTGACAGGTCCGCCCGTGACGCCGCCTGACACTGCGGCACCGCCGCTTCAACGGGAGATGCGCGGGCTGTGGATCGCCACGGTTGCCAATATCGACTGGCCCTCCCGCAGCTCGTTGACGGGCGATGCCCAGCGCGCGGAGATGATCGATATCCTCGATCGCGCCTCCGCGCTCGGGATCAACACGATCGTGTTCCACGTTCGCCCCGCGGGCGACGCGGTGTATCAGTCCCAGCTCGAGCCGTGGGGCAGGATGCTCACCGGGCAACAGGGGGCGAGTCCGGGCTATGACCCGCTGGCATTTGCAGTCGATGAAGCCCACAAGCGCGGCATGGAGCTGCATGCGTGGGTGAATCCGTTCCGCGCCGGGAACACATCGGACACGGCATCGATGGTCGCGCCGCATCTTTTTCGAGTGCGTCGCGACCTCATTCGAGTGTACGGCTCCAACATCTGGATGGATCCAGGCGAGCCGGACGTGCAGGATCACTCCATGGGCGTGATCGCCGACATCGTCACGCGCTACGACATCGACGGAATTCATGCCGACGACTACTTCTATCCGTATCCGGTAAACGACAACACGGGAAAGCCCCTCGCGTTTCCCGATGACGCGACGTGGTCGAGCTACGGTGCCGGACTCGCGCGCGATGACTGGCGGCGCGCGAACATCGATCGATTCGTCGAGCGCATGTACCGCGAGGCCCATGCGATCAAGCCGTGGATCAAGGTGGGAATTTCTCCATTCGGCATATGGCGTCCGGGATTTCCGCCCGGCGTCAACGGGCTCGATGCGTACGCTGCGATCTACGCGGATTCGCGAAAGTGGCTGCAGCAGGGCTGGGTCGATTATCTCGCACCTCAGCTCTACTGGTCGATAGCAGCACCACAGCAGAGCTTCCCTGCCCTGTTTGACTGGTGGCTCGCGCAGAATGCGATGGGCCGTCACGTGTGGCCGGGACTCGCCGCTTATCGCGTGAGCGACGGAACATCGAGCGCGTTCTCGCTTCAGGAAATTCCCGATCAGATAAAGACGATGCGCTCGCGGCCGCAGGGAACTGGTCATCTGCTCTACAACACCACCTGGACTCTCAAGCAGAACGGCGGAGCGCTCGCGTCGACACTCTCGGCCGACGTCTACAAGACGGACGCGCTCGTTCCTGCATTCACGTGGCTCGATTCAACGCCACCGTCTGCTCCCGCACTTGCACACACTTCCGGCTCTCTGACCATCACCCCGGCGAGCGGAGAGCTCGCTCGCTGGTGGGCCGGTCGACTCCGTGCGTCGTCCGCATGGACGACGCGCACCATGTTCGCGTCGACAACATCGATCCAGATCGATTCGAGTGTCGATCGAGTGCTCGTCCAGGCCGTGGATAGAGCGGGCAACGCCAGCGCTCCCGCTGAATGGAGGCGGTGAGACTCTACTCCGAGTCTTCTCCACCAACAGGCGGGCGTCCGGGCAATGCCATTCGCCGGTAGAAATCATTGGTGAAAAGCTGCACCGTCTCCACCGCCCATTTCGCGCAGCCCGAGCCGAGACATCTGTCCGGAAACCACGGCCTGCGCGAAGACACGAGCGGGCTCGGGGAAAATCTCTTCTGCAGCCGCGACTCGAGAGTGTGATGCTTGCCTCGCTCGTCCTGCCACTCCGGGTCGTAGCTGATCAACGCATCGCGGAGCCTGACGAGATTGTCTGCATCGAGATAAGGCATTCGGTCCGGATTGTACTGGTCGGCATCGGCGACAGCGAGCGCGAGCTGATACCGCTGCAGCACCTGCACCTTCGAAATCCTCGGCCACGCATCCATGAGCAGGTTCAGCTCGCGGCGCACGCCCGGCTCGCCGGACTGGCTGAGCTTCCGTACCTCGAGATAGAGCTCGTTGATCGAAGCGGAGAGATATGCAACCGACGAGAGCACGGCTGAGGTTACGTATGCGCGGTAGCGCCACTTCTCGTCTGACGGAACATCGCCACCGTGCACCTCGATATCTTCGGCGCTCTTCGCGAGGTGGTGGGCCGAGATGATGTGATGACGCGACAGTCTGTCGCGGCTCCACGTTGCCTCCTCTCCCGCGAGCCCTGCCTTGCCTGCTCGAGGCACCCCCCGCCTTTTTCCGAGGCGCCGCCGTTCCTTGCGCGGCTTCTCTTCGCTCTCCGGGACCGGAGTGCTCTCTCCTTCCAGTGGCTCGGTCAATGACATTTCCGTCCGGAAGGATCCCACACGTTTCCGTCGACGTCGAGGAATGATGTGCGATACTCCTCGCTGCCGAGCAGCGCGATGAGAATTCCCCACCGTCCCTGTATCTGGCGCGCTGATCCAGGTGCGAGTCGCGACCTGATGCCGGTCAATCCGCCACCGCCGGTTCCAACGATGATCTCCTCCATTCCGTTGACTGAATCGACAACCCCTGCCGCGTTCATCGGAAGAAACCGCTCATAATGATGCTCGTGACCATTCAGCACGAGATCCACGCCGCCCTTGCTCAGGATCTCCCACAGCGTGCGCATCAGGCGGTTCGAACCGTGAGCGCCCGAGCTGAACAGCGGATGATGAAAGTACGCAAGCGTGCAGCGCTTGCTGCGATTCCTGAGATCTTCGGCGAGCCATTCCTGCTGCTCTCGTATCTCATTTGCCGACCCCTTGACGATCATCTCGCTGTTGAGCGCCACTATGTGCCAGTCGCCGAGATCGTAGCTGTAATACCCCTTGAATGCAGGTCCGGCGCGGTCACCGAAATACCTATAGTATGCAGCCCCCCGCGCGGACTGATAGTCGTGATTGCCGATCGTCGGGCGCAGCACCTTCATGATGCGCTTCTTCGGATCTCCCCACGAAGGCGAGAAGCACCGAACAAAATGGCGGTCCAGTCCCGATGGATATGCATTGTCTCCAGTCGTGAACGCCGCCGTCGGCACGCCCGCCGCGCTGTCGGCCTTCAGGACGCTGTCCACGAGATGCGCAGTTCGCTCGTCGCCGCGCGACCCGCAGACCCCGATGTCACCCGCGCCGATGAAGAGCGCCGCACCGCTCAACGCGACGAGGGACGCCGGTGCGTGAGCTTCCGGCGGCGTGACATTCTCCGCAGGCTTGCATGCAGCGGCGAAGAACAACGCGCACACGAGGGGCGGACAAGTCGCTCTCCGCATGCGCGGGCTTCGCCCTCAGTACTCGAAGCCGAGGTTCACGATGACGCGGCGGTTACTCCGGTTGGTGTAGAGCACGTTCACGTTGTAGCCGGCTTTCCATAAACCGATCCACGCGCCGCCGCCCGCCGCCGTGTGCCAGCCTCCCGGCGATTCTCCATCGACATAGACCCGGCCAACATCGGTGAATCCGATCAGGCCGATGTCCGTCGGCAGAATCGTCGGGAATCGCACGAGCGGAACGCGCAGCTCCGCGGAGCCGTAGACTGACGCGTCACCAGCATACCGCTGACGATGCTCCGTGCGGAACGAGCTGCCGCCGCCGAGAAACGCGGCGTCGAAGTACGGAAAATCTCCGTAGAGTTTCTTGCCGCCTCCTCTCACTGCGATCACCGGCTTCGTCAGGACCGGAATCGTGACGAAGAAGGCCGCGTTTCCTTCAACCGACTGGTACGAGCTCTCCGCATCCCACAGTCCGGGGTACGCGTTCCCTGCGAAGTCGATCACTGCGCGTGCCTTCGAAGTGTCGGCGACGACGCGGCTCTCGTAGTGCATCGCGAGCTGCATTCCGGCCTGCTTGAAAACCGGGAAGCCGTAAGGCTCCCTGAATGCGAGGAAACTGTTCACTGTGCTGTCCGTCTTCGTGTATCGCACGATCGGCCCAATCGTGATGTCGCTTCCGCGCGCGAATGAAAAACCGAGGGAAGGACGGAAGCTCCACTGCGTCTGCTCCACGTCGAAGAACGGATCGTCATCCTCTTCCACGTCGTTGCCGAATCCGCGGAACTGGATGACTTCTATCTGCGACACTCTTGCGAGCGCCCCGACGTGAATGTCGGAGCTCGTGAACCGCTTGTCCCCGAGCAGGTTCGCAACCCACCCGCCGGTTCCGGTGGAGTATCCGACGTCAGCCTGAATCATGCTGGCGTACGGCACTTTCCGAAAACCGTACACGTAGCGGGCGATTCCGACTTTTGGTACGACACCCAGTCCGTGTCCGGTCTTCATCCCCACAACGGGTTTGATCTTGACGCCATAGTCCTTCTGCGGCGGCATGAGCTTGCCGTACGCGTGAACGAACGGGCGGCGGTTGTAGTACGAATTCAGCGCATCGACGTAGCTCCACGCTTCGAGCTCCGTGTCCTTTCCGTACTTCACGCCGCTGACGGTTCCTTCCTCGTAGATCCGGGCGACATTGCTCTGCCCCGCGACGGTTGACTGGTCGATCAGGGCGTTCGTGCCGTTGCCTCCGATCACCCGGAGCTCGATGCTCGACTGCGCATTTCCGGTGATGGTCGCGCGGTCGTCGCCATCGTGCAGATAGAGCCTGATCTCGCGCGTATCGGCGGGATCGTAGTGACGCTGGAACCACGGGGCACTTTCGCCGGACTGGAGCGTCACGTCGACCGACCCGTCCGCCTGTCGTGTTATCGTTGCGACATCAGCGGCGTCGGTTCCGTGCACGTCGGCGACGTAGAACAGCTTGCCGTAGTATTCGAGTACCTCCGCGGGGAGATTGTCCCTGCGCGCGCGAAGCTTTCCCGTGATGTCCGCCGAGCGCGATGCGTATTCGGCCGGGAATGCGGAGATGGCGCGGTCGATCATCTCATTGGTCATCGCCGCCTGAACTTCCTTTGCCGTCGCCTCCCAGACAGACTTGTCGAGACCGCCGAGCAGCCTGCGATCGAAGTTGGTGGCATTGAGGAAGAGCGATGTCGGACTTGCGTAGATCGAATCGAACGTCACAAGCCGCGGGTATACCATTCTCGCGAGCTTGAGGACGAGTCCTCCGTAAGAGAGGAATACCTTGTCGCGGTCGCGCGCTATCGGCTGATAGGCGTCATTCCCGGGCACCTTCGCCCATCGCCACTGGTCTCCATGCCTGTCGTTATCGCCGAGTAGAAGGTCCAGTACGCGCACTTTGAGGAGCGTGCGCGCGTTCACCTGGGTCGAGGGATCCTTGTTGATCGCCTCGAGAAGCCCTTCTGCGTCGAGCACATCGGTTGCGCCGGCAAATGCACGGCCCACTTTCGGTGCAGTCGGATACTTCTCGATGGTTCCGAGAACGCCTGCGAATTCCTTCCTGAACTCGCCGAGCGCCGGGTCGTCCGGCATGAAAAC
>DASWQD010000144.1:0-7086 GCA_036398255.1 Gemmatimonadaceae bacterium
GGTAGACGTTTTTCTTGTTGAAGAAGAGTGAATCTTCCTTAGTGAAGATTTTGGGACCGGTCATCCTGCCGATCATGTAGCCGAATGAGTTGCCTGCCGCCGCCGCAACGTTCAGCATCGCGCCAAGCAGGTAAACGTTGAGAAGCCCGCGGGCGGAAACGAGCCCGGCGGTGACGAGAAGCGAGTCGCCGGGAAGAAAAAAACCGATGAGGAGGCCGGTCTCCGCGAAAACAATTGCGGTGAGCCCGAAGTATCCGGCCCACTTTATGAGAGCGGGTAAGTCCTGAAGGTTCGCGAAAAACTCGCGCAGCTGATCCATGAAGCCTATGTGAGGGGGAATGCCGGACAGGAGAAGGTCAAGTTCAACTTTTGACAACCTGCGGTCAACTCTGGAGGAGCTTGCAATGCCTCCGGCTCCGCATCACACCTTCTGGAGGCGCAAAGGATTTTCAGAGGGGGGCGAGCGCGTTTTCGACGTCGCGTCCTGGCTGTTCGTGGCACTGGTTTCCGTCGGATGGTTCTGGTCCATCGAGAACTCGCGAGGCGAAGTCGTAGGGGGCGCTCCTTCGGCGACCGGTATCATCACGCGGGCGCTTACCGATTCACGGTCCCCGAAGGTCGCGTATCTCACCGATGCGGCACTGGAGTTCGTCAATCCGCTTCGCGGCGAAAGCGGCAAGCTGCGCGCCGCCCTTCAGCAGCCGGGCGAATCACTCGCTGTAGACACGCTGCCCCACGGTGCGTCAGTCACGTTTTCTTCGGGCGCGGCATCCGAGTCGACGACCGTGGCATCTGCCCCTGGACGCACCGGCATCTGGTCCGTGGCCGTGGCAATCGGGAATGCAATCAGGCCTGTCACCGACTTTTCCGTCATCACGCTCAAGCCGGCTTCCGCAAAGCGTGGCGGGAAGATTGGCTTCTATTACATCGGAAACTGGCCGAGCACGAAAGGCAGGTCGCTGAAGACCCGCTACGAAGCGCCTGGCGGGTTCATCGAAGTGACGCAGGAGCGGCAGAACACCGAGCTGTCGGATCACTTCCGGCTCAAGGATTTCTTTCCGCATGACCAGGCGAATGTCTGGCCCAAGTACATTGTTGTGGAGATGAAGCTGGTCGACAAAATGGAGCTGATCCTGGCGGAGCTCGAGCGCACCGGCATCCCGTCGAAAGGGGTCAGGGTGATGAGCGGGTTTCGGACCCCGCAATACAACCGTTCCGGGGGCGACCCGCGCGGTCGCGCGACGATGAGCCGCCACATGTACGGCGATGCCGCCGACATCTTCATCGACAACAACGGCGACGGCAACATGGACGACCTCAATCGCGACGGCCGCGTGAACCTCAATGACGCCCGGGTCATCCTCGCCGCGGCAAATCGCGTCGAAGCGGCACACCCTTCGCTGATAGGAGGTGTCGGCGTCTACCCGGGCACTTCCGCCCACGGGCCGTTCACTCATATTGACACGCGTGGGTATCCCGCGCGCTGGATAGGAACCGGAGATTGAAAATGGATGAAGCGACTGTAGTGGCCGCGCACAGCGCCCCGGAGTCACAGACGGGGAAGACTCCGCCGAAACCTCACCGGTCCGACCCGTCAATGCCGGTGAGATCCGCCGACCTCGAGCCTTACACCGGGCTCGGGTATCTCTCGAAGCTCTTCAAGCTCATGGCGGCGGTGCTTCTGCTGCTGCTTCTCTCGGAGATCGTAACCGGGCTCATCGCACAGGGAACCGCCGCCATACCGACGCTCCTCGGCGAGATCAGCCGGCTCGTTGTGCTCGCAGGTCTATTGTATGGAACGGGCGACCTCGCGCTGCTCCTCATCGACATCGGGCATGACATCCGTGCGACGCGTATCCTGCTGGGGCGTCAGGCTTTGCATGAGGACCAGCACAAGCGTGATCCGTCGCAGTACGTCGACCGGGGACCGCGGTAACCGCAGCGGTACGACAGTTGCCAATGCAGTAGCCGACGCCGCGGAATCGCGGAACAACCCTTACTGAGGATTCGTCAATGCTCTGGACGATTGCGATGGTTCTGCTGATCCTGTGGATCCTGGGATTCTTTGTGGTAAACGTCGGGGGCGGTCTGATTCACATCCTGCTCGTCATTGCAGTGATTGTCATCATCTATCGCCTCGTAACGGGACGACCGGTTACCTGATTCGAGCGAAGAAAGAGGGTACCAGGCATCGGAAGGGGGAGCCGATGCCTGGTATTTTTTTTGGTTATCGCGAATTCGGGCATGGGTCGAGACCCACCGGGTCACGGGTCGTGAGTTTCCAGTCGAACGGTTTTGGGTTTCCGGTTAGAACTGGATAACCGTCCAACTGAATAACCGGTGACTCAGAACCCGCCACCGTCTGGGTCGAACTTCAGGCGGGAAATAGCTACCCGACATCATCATGGCTTCTGAGTCCCGACTGTCGAAGGTAAAGGTCGTTCTGTACGAGCCGCTCGATCCCATCAACATCGGCGCGACCGTCCGCGCGATGAAGAACATGGGTGTGTCCGAGCTCCGTCTCGTTCGGCCTGTCGCCTACGATCCGTACAGACTCATCGGCGTGGCGCACGATACGCAGGAAATCATCGACGGCATCACCCACTTCGACGACCTCAAGCCTGCAATCGCCGACTGTGTAAGGGTTGCTGGATTCACTGCCCGCAGGCGCGCTGCCAAGCGAGAGATCATCACGCCGTCCGCCTGCGCCGCGGACCTGCTCGAGTTCGCCGACAGGGGAAACGTCGCCGTGATGTTCGGCCGGGAAGACAAGGGGCTGCCGAATGAAGCGCTCGATCTCGCTCACGTCGTCGTCACCATTCCGACAACCGAGCACGCGTCGCTCAATCTCGCGCAGGCGGTGTTGATTGCGCTCTACGAGCTGCACACCTCGGCGGCCGATGCCACTCGCAGACTCGCGCCGCCGCGCAAGGTTGCCGATCCGCCGACGAGCGAAAAATTCGATCTGCTCTTCACCGATGCTCATCGCGCGCTGAGTGAGATCGCGTTTTTCAAGACGCGAAACGACGAGCACGTCATGCGCTCGCTGCGCTCCATCATCTTTCGCGCGAAGCCCGATGGAAGGGAAGTGGACCTGCTTCGCGCGATGGCGATCGAAGTGATGCGCACCATCGAGCGCGAGCGTCGCGCAATTCGGAAAGAGTGACACTCCGCCGCCTTGCGGTTGAATTCTTGCTAGGACATTTTTCCCGCCACGCTCCGGGCTTGTGAAATTCTTCACAAACCCGACCAATTGACTCGCCTTTCGAACCAAATGAACAAGCAGAGGAAATGGTTCGCCATTCCCGGTTTCCTCACACTGGCTGCCGCCGCGGCGACGCTTTCCGCCTATGCCGGCGCCAGCTCCTCTGAAGGAAACAGCCCGGTTCAGCCAGTAAAATTCCCGCATCCGACGCACGTTCAGACTCTGAAGATGAACTGCGTCTACTGCCACTTCTCCGCGAACAAGTCACCAGACCCGGGCCTCCCGGCAATGAGCACGTGCATGGGATGCCATACGGTGATCGCCACGGGCAAGCCGGAGATCCAGAAGCTCGCCGCTTTCTGGAACAAGAAGGAACCGGTTCCATGGGTGAGAATTCACAAGCTTCCCGAATACGTGCACTTCCCGCACATGCGCCACGTCAACGCAGGAGTGTCATGTCAGACGTGCCATGGTGACGTACAGAACATGGCGCAGGTATCCCAGAAAGCCTCGCTGAACATGGGATGGTGCATCAACTGTCACGTGGGCCGATCGAATCCTCCGTTCAAGGCGCGCTACGACTGCGCCACATGCCACTACTGATGAGCAGCGAACCAGCCAAAGCCGGCGTCAAGCGCCGCGAGTTTCTGAAGGTGGTCGGCGCAACGGGTGCGGCGACCACCATGATAGGTTGCTCCTCGGAGAGCGTGGAGAAGCTCATTCCGTATCTCGTCTCTCCCGACGAAACGGTACCCGGAGTTTCGACCTACTACGCGACGACCTGCCGCGAGTGCTCTGCCGCTTGCGGAGTGATCGCCGAAACGCGCGACGGCCGCGCGATCAAGCTGGAGGGCAATCCTGATCATCCCCTGAACCAGGGCGCGCTGTGCGCTCGCGGACAGGCTGCGCTCCAGGGTCTTTACAATCCCGATCGCTACCGTGGTCCGATGGTGAGAAGGAACGGGCGGCTCGAGAAAACGACGTGGGACGAAGCGCTCAAGCTTTTTGGCGAGAAGCTCGTTGAAGCGCGGCGGAATCCCGGCGGCGTTGCCTTCATCAACCGGCACGAATCCGGCGGCTTTCCGCAGCTCCTGACGAGCTGGCTTACCGGTATTGGTTTTCAGCCGCCACTCTCCATCGATCCTGATGCCGATCATGCGGCGATTCTGGCCAATCGGCAGTCGTTCGGATTCTCGTGGCCTCGCTATGATTTTTCGGCGGCACAGCTCATCATCTCGTTCGGCGCCGACTTCCTCGATTCGTGGGGAGCGAGCGTTCCGCAGCAGCTCTCTTTCGCCGAGGCACGAGCGAAGGGAAAGAATGCTCCCCGCCTGATCTACGTGGGCCCGCGTCGCTCGCTCACCGGACTCAATGCCGACGAGTGGATCGATGCGCGGTCGGGCTCCGAGCTCCTGATCGTGCAGATGCTGGCCGGCTCCGCAACTGCCGAGCAAGCCGCGCAGGCGAGCGGCGTCGATGTCGCGAAGCTGAATGGACTCAAGGCACAGTTCACGGCCGCTCAGGGGGCGATGGTGCTCGCCGGCGGCGGATCTCCAAATGGCGTCGAGCTTTGCCTCGCCGCCAATGCACTGAGCCGCGTGCGTCCTTCATCAGGCATCAATTCGTTCGAAGGAATCGATTCGCCCGCCCAGCTCCGCGCGCTCGGACAGAGAATGCAGGCCGGCGCGGTGAACATGCTGATGGTTCACAACGTGGATCCCGTGTACATGATGCCGAAGTCGTCCGGCTTCGAGGCGGCGATGGCGAAGGTTCCGTTCAAGGTGAGCTTCTCGTCCATCGCCGACGAAACGAGCGCAATGGCCGATCTCATTCTGCCCGACAATCATTCGCTCGAGAGCTGGGGAGAGGCAGAGCCCGTTAGCGGAACGCTGTCGCTGCAGCAACCAGCGATGGATCCGGTTTTTGATACACGCGCGATCGCCGACGTCCTCATCGCAGTGTCGAGGTCCGCGTCCCCTCTGACGCCGCTTCCCGATTACAGAAGCCTGATGATCTCGCGCTTCCCGGGCGGTGCCGCGGGACTCGCTGCTGCGCTTCCCAGGGGACTCGCTTCCGGGTCAGCACCTGCGACCACTGTCACTCGTGCGCTTCCTGCACCGGTCGCATCCCCCGCGGGAAGCGGTGATTTCAACCTCTTCGTCTATCCGCATCCGGTGCTCGGTGTGGGCGATGGCGCGAACAAGCCGTGGCTTCAGGAGCTGCCATGTCCGGTCACCAAGATTGCGTGGCAGACTGTCGCTGAGCTGCATCCGGCAACCGCTGCGCGACTTGGCGTCGAGAATGGCGATCACGTTCTAGTGGAGACCGCTGCCGGCAAGCTCAGTCTCCCGACCTATATCTATCCGGGAGTTCGGAAGGATACCGTTGCAATCGCCGCGGGACGAGGTCACTCCGACGTCGCCGGCAGATATGCGAAGGCAGGGGCGAACGCATTCGACCTCCTTGCGTACGGCGAAGATCGCGCGGGTGGTGTCGCCTACACGTCGACACGGGCGCGCGTAACGAAGGATGGATCATTCTCTCGTCTTGCCACGACCGAGGGTTCGGCACGCCAGCACGGCCGCGGAATAGGCCAGGCAATCGTCGCCGCCGATCTCGGAAAAGGCGGCGGCCACGCGGAAGGTGCGGCTCACGGAGAATTTCCCGGCGATGCGAGCCACGAGTTCCTGCCGGGACTTCGGTCACCGACTGCGAATGACGCGCAGGGTGATCTCGGAGGTCCGCCTCTCAAGTCGAAAGAGAAGGGGATGTACGATCCCGGACACTGGAGCGGTCTGGCAAAGCATCGCTGGGCGATGACGGTCGATCTCGCGCGGTGCACGGGCTGCTCTGCGTGCGTCACTGCATGCTACGCCGAGAACAACATTCCGACTGTCGGCGCTGACTGGCAGGGGCCGAAGGTTCTGCCGGATCGAACAGGATTCGGATCGAACATCACGCGGTCACGCGAGATGGCGTGGATTCGCCTCGAGCGATACTTCGAGGGCGGCGAGGACGGAGGCGCGGACTTCGATACGCGCTTCGTCCCGATGATGTGCCAGCACTGCGGCAACGCTCCCTGCGAGCCGGTGTGTCCGGTGTACGCGACATATCACGCGCCCGACGGACTGAACGTCCAGGTCTACAACCGCTGCGTCGGAACGCGCTACTGCTCCAACAACTGTCCGTACAAGGTCCGCTACTTCAACTGGTTCGGATACGGCGAGCCGGCACGGCCGCACTACGCGTTCCCCGAGCCGCTCAACTGGCAGCTCAATCCCGATGTCACGGTGCGCGCGAAAGGCGTGATGGAGAAATGCACTTTCTGCGTGCAGCGCATTCGCGAATCGGAGAATCGTGCAGCTCTCGAGCATCGCGGACTGGAGCCGGACGAGTTCACGACAGCGTGCGCGGAAGCGTGCCCGTCACGCGCGATCACGTTCGGTGATGCGGCAGACGAAAGATGGAGCGTCGCGAAGATGCTCCACGATGAGCGCGCCTATCACGTGTTCGAAGAGCTCAACACATACACAGCGGTGGTATATCTGAAGAAAGTGAGTCACCCGGGAACCTCTGGCGTCTCTGCTGCCTCTGCCTCCTCTGCGCCTCCGGCGGGAGGGCATTGAGAGTGGCAACGATGGCAAGACCTAATCCGCGTGTAGACGAGCCCCGCCGTCCGAATATCGCCTCCGCTGACGTCCAGCTTCCCGCCGTAAAGGACTACGAGCAGGTAGATCGCGAGATAACGGCGACTCTCCATCCGACCGCAGCGTGGTTCATCGGACTCGGCGTTGCGATCTTCTTCCTGCTGGTCGGCATCGGCGCGTGGATGTACCAGATCTACTCGGGACTTGGAGTGGCCGGCTACAACCCGCCGGTGA
>DASWQD010000145.1:0-8718 GCA_036398255.1 Gemmatimonadaceae bacterium
TTCTCACCGGTCTCACCGGTCTCACAAAACCCTTTCCCTCGCTCACTGGATCAATCCCCCTGCAAACGGCCACTCTCAAAACATGAAAAGACTTCGCCAGACACTCGTCGCCGTCGCGACATTGATTCCCGGAGCGAGCATCTCCGCCCAGCTCTCGACACCGCTCGACTCGGCGACGCTGGCCGCGTTCCGGTGGCGATCGATAGGGCCCGCGATCATGGGCGGGCGTGTGACCGACATCGAAGCAGATCCGCGAAACTCGAAAGTCTTCTACGTCGCGACCGCGACGGGCGGAATCTGGAAGACAGTCAACGCCGGCACGATGTTCTTTCCCATCTTCGACAGGGAACGCGTCATCTCACTTGGCGACATCGCCATCGCTCCGTCGAACGGCGACATCATCTACGCCGGCACGGGTGAGGAAGACTCCCGCAACTCGATATCTCCGGGTGGCGGTGTCTACAAATCAGTAGATGCCGGCAAGACGTGGAAGCTCGTCGGGCTCGAGAAGACACAGGCGATCGGACGAATCGTTGTCGATCCGAAGGATGCGAACGTCGTGTACGTGGCGGCGCTCGGGCAGATATGGGCGAGCAACCCCGAGCGCGGCCTCTACAAGTCCACCGACGGCGGCACTACCTGGCGGCTCATCAAGTTCATCAGCGACAAGGCCGGATTCGTCGACGTTGCGATGGACCCAGCGGACAATCGCACCCTCTGGGCTTCGAGCTGGGAGAGAGTGCGCGGCCCGTATTTCCTGAACAGCGGCGGGCCAGGGAGCGCGCTGTGGAAGAGCACCGACGCCGGCGAAACCTGGACGGAAGTGAAGGGAGGAGGGTTCCCCGCCACTACAAAGGGGCGCATCGGGCTCGCAATCGCCCCATCGAACTCGAAGGTGGTATACGCATGGGTGGAGGCCGACACGTTGAAGCGTCCTCTCGCAAAAGGCGAAAAGCCCGACACGTCGAAGGCGCAGCGCACCAACAGCGGGCTGTATCGCTCGAGCGATGGCGGCACTACGTGGTCGCTCATGCAGCGAAACCAGCGCGACGCGCGTCCATTCTACTACTCACAGGTTCGCGTCGATCCCAGGAATCCCGATCGCGTGTACTGGATGTCCTCCGTATTTCGCTTCTCCGACGACGGGGGAAAGACTGAGCGCCGCGGAGCTCTCTCCATTCACGTCGACTGGCATGCGATGTGGATCGATCCCGCCGACCCCGATCACTTCATCATCGGCAACGATGGCGGAATCGCCATCTCGTGGGACAAGGGAGGCACCTACGATTTCCCCAACACGTTCCCGATTGGCCAGTTCTATCATGTCAGCTATGACATGAGCAAGCCGTACCGCGTGTGCGGGGGATTGCAGGACAATGGCACGTGGTGCGGGCCGAGTCGCACTCGATTCCGTGAAGGGGCGAGCAACGCGAGCTGGTTCAACGTCGGGGGAGGCGACGGGTTCTTCACCGCGCAGGATCCCAGCGACCCGTCGATCATCTACAGCGAGTCGCAGGGTGGCAACGCGTCGCGCCTGAACATCTCGAACGGTGCGCGCTATCCGATCATGCGCGGGAGCGCCGGGCGAATCACGTTCGAAGACTCGCTGATTGTGGCGCGTGGCGACACCACCCAGCCCGAGACTCCGCAGCTCACATCAGTGCTGCAGGAAATTCGCGCGCGTGCGCGGCTCGATTCCGCGTCGAGGCGCTTCAACTGGTCCACCCCTTTCTTCCTTTCCCCGCACTCGCCCACGACGGTCTACATGGGCGGGAACAAGCTGCTCAAGTCCACGGACCGCGGCGACCATTTCTACGCCATATCGCCTGATCTCTCCACGGGCGATTCGCTTCGCATCAGGGTGAGCACGAAGACGACGGGCGGCATCACTCGCGATGCAACCGGCGCCGAGACTCACGGGACGATCACGACGATCTCGGAGTCGCCGATCAGGCCCGGCATTCTCTGGGCAGGCACTGACGACGGCAATGTGTGGATGACGGCCAACGACGGAGGCGCGTGGACGAACGTAACCCGGCGCTTCCCCGGAGTTCCCGCGAAGACGTGGGTGAGCCGCGTGGAAGCGTCGAACTTCGACACCGCCACGGTCTACGTGTCGTTCGACAACCATCGTGAGAACGATTTCAAGCCGTACGTCTACGTCTCGAATGACTTCGGCAGGACATTTCGCTCGATCAGTGCCAACCTTCCGCGAGACGGAGTCGATTTCGTTCACGTGATCCGGGAGGATCCGCACAATCGCGATCTTCTCTTCGTTGGCACTGATGTGGGTGTCTACGCCTCGACGAACAGAGGTGCGTCGTGGCAGCGATTCATGTCCGGCCTCCCCACGGTGCCCGTCCACCATCTCGAGATTCATCCCCGCGACCGCGAGCTCATCGCCGCAACGCATGGCCGCTCGATCTGGGTGACCGATATCGCCCCTCTCGAGCAGCTGGTGGACAGCACGATCGCCCAGAGCAGCTATTTCTTCGCGCCGACTACCGCCTATCAGTATTCGCAGCAGTTCGTCCAGGCATGGACCGGCAACAAGATTTACGTCGCAGACAATCCTCCATACGGCGCGACTCTGACGTATCGGCTTCAGGCAGGCAGCTCACGCGACACGGCGCGAGTCGTGATCACGGATGTGAAAGGCGACGTAGTACGCAGGCTCAGCGGATCCGGTGCGGCAGGGATCAGTCGCGTCACCTGGGACCTTCGCGCAACCCCACGCCCTCTGGGTCCCGCAGCATTGCGTGACAGCATCAACGCGGCACGCGCCCGGCGCCAGCGCGATGATTCGGCTCGCACGGCTCGGCCGGATACCGCAGGGGCGGGTCGCAATCTTCCGGGCATGGACACAACAGCGGCGCGGTCGCGGGGCCGATCCGAGCGGGAAACCGGCTCGAGTGCGGAGATCAACCTGAGACCGGCGGAGGCAGCGCCGGGCCAGCAGCCGCAGCAAACCGGGGGTCAGGGAGGCCCGCGCACCGGCCCGGCAGTCCCACCGGGTGACTATCTGGTGACCATTACAGTCGGAGGGGCAACGCTGAAACGAGTGGTGCGCGTGGAGAGGATCGGAGACATACCCGCCGATACCCCGCCGTGAGGCACCTTACACCATTCTTACGACTCGAAAACCTCGCGCTGACCGGATGGGTACATAACCCCTCTATATTGCGGCAACCCGAGTCAGGGACGCCCCCGATAACTCCAATTTCAGCAGGGTCCGCGTGCAGCAACGCAGTTCGTCCAAATCCGATTCAGGCCCGCGCATGACGCAGATCACGGCGAGGCGGAGGCCGAAGTCGGTTCTGCTCGTCGCGCTTCTCGCCTTTGCGCTCGTGCTCACAGGCATCCTGGGCTGGCAGGCGCTCGACGCAGAGCGCTCACATCGCGCTGCCGCAGAGCGCGCGCTCAAGGATTATGCGCGATTTGCTGCGTGGCAGCTGAATCAGCAGGCTGCGCAGGAAATGCTCGGCGCGATGATCTCGACTTTCATTCTTCCGCTGACCCGAGTCCAGCCTGATCGCCCCGACACGTGGCCGTCGCCGGAAGAGTTTCGCGCCGCATCGCTTCAGCCGCCCGCGCCGGCGAAATACCTGGAAGGCGTGCGTTTCTTCTTTCGCATCAACCTGCGTGACAGCTCGATGGTCATCGCCGGCGACCAGCCGGGGAGCCAAGTCATAAAGTGGGTGCGCGAGCATGTCCTGAGCGCGCCGGCGCGATTCGGCGCGCCTCCGATCAGCACTCAGGCATTCGGGTCCGCTGACCGCAACCCGGCCAGCAGGCTCGCGGTGATCGTGAGCAACGATTCATACATCGCTGCAATGGACAGCGTCGCGGGAAGGTCCAGGGTGGTAGTGTTCGTCATCTCGCGCGACTACGACGGCAATCCGCTCGTGAGCTACGGATTCGAGACGGATGCGAGATCGTTCGTGCAGCCGCTCATGGATTCGGTTCTCACGCGCACCACGCTGCTTCCGCCGTCGCTCCTGCACGGAGTGCCGCGTGACTCGGTGGTGTCGATCAAGGCATGGGCTCCCAACACGGGGGCGGTGTACATGTCGAGCGCGCAGCCGTTCAAGGGAGAATTCTCCGTCGTCGACACGCTCGACGAGCGCTTCAGCAAGATGCGCCTTGCCGTCTCGCTGCGTCCCGACATCGCGCCGCAGCTCGTAGTAGGCGGACTGCCGCGCTCTCGTCTACCGGTACTCATCGGCTTGTTCGCGCTCACCGCGGGACTCGTCGCCGCCGCGATCTATCAGTTGAGGCGTCAGCAGCAGCTCGCGCAGCTGCGCGTGGATTTCGTTTCCGGAGTGTCGCATGAGCTTCGCACGCCACTCGCGCAGATCAGGCTTTTCGCCGAGCTGCTGCGCAATGGACAGCTCAGGTCCGACGCCGAGCGCGAGAGATCATTTGGAATCATCGATGAGGAAGCGCAGCGACTGACCTATCTGGTCGAGAACGTTCTCGCGTTCGCGCGGTCCGAGCACGGTCGAAGCGCAGTGACAGTCGAGCCGCTCGAGATGGATCGCGAGATGCAGGCGGCGATGGACGCCTTCGCTCCGCTCGCTCGCGTGAGACGCGCGAAGATCAACTCGAGCATCGAGCCCGGCCTCGTTTCTCGAGTCGACCCGCGCGGCCTGCGCCAGATCGTGTTGAATCTGCTCGACAACGCAGTGAAGTACGGACCGATCGGGCAGACGGTGAACGTTTCGCTCTCGGGTACTGCTGACAAAGTCTTCATCGCGGTGGAGGACAAGGGTCCCGGAGTCCCGCGCAGCGAGCGTGAGAAAATCTGGGATCCGTATGTGCGCCTCACGCGCGCTACCGAATCGGCTGCGGGCGGGAGCGGCATAGGATTGTCGATCGTGCGCGAGCTCGTGCGCCTGCACGGTGGCCGCACGTGGGTCGAGGACGCGCAGTCAGGTGGTGCCCGGTTTGTCGTGGAATTTCCGAAAGTGAGTGACCGCTCATCGGATCTCGCGCCGGCGGCAGAGCGTCAATCAGTGGGGGTGGGAGCATGACAAAAGTTCTTGTCGTCGAAGACAATGCGAATCTCGCTTTTGGTCTCACGCGCAGTCTGGAGTCCGAGGGCTATGAAGTCGAAGCGGCCGAAGACGGCTCGCGCGGTTTCGAGCTGGCTCGCTCCACCAATCCCGACCTGGTAGTGCTCGACCTGATGCTGCCGGGAATGGACGGCTACACGATCCTCAAGAAGCTGCGCGCTGAGGGGAAGGACGTCCCGGTCCTCATCCTGACGGCGAGAGGGGAAGAGGCTGACAAGGTCTTCGGCTTCCGGCTCGGCGCTGACGATTACGTCACCAAGCCCTTCAGTCTCTCCGAGCTGCTGGCCCGGGTGCAGGCCATTCTGCGCCGGGCAAAGGGTGCTGACCGCCGCGATGGGGAAGCGGTCGAGGAGTTCGGCGAGGTCTCGATCAACACTCTCGCGCGGTCTGTCAGGCGCGGTGCATCCGAAGTCGCACTGACTCCCAAGGAATTCGATCTGCTGCTCGCGCTCGTCCGCCGGCGCGGTGCCGTCGCCTCGCGCCTCGAGCTGCTGAAGGAGGTGTGGGGGCACCAGGCGGAAGTCATGACGCGCACGGTGGACATTCACATCGCCGAGCTTCGGCGAAAGCTCGAGCACGATCCGTCGACTCCCAGGCACATTCTGACTGTCTGGAAGGCGGGCTACCGCCTCCAGGTCTAGCTCGACCTAGATTCTCGGTCCCGCCGGCGCGCGCTGCCTCGGCGGCGGCTTCGGCGGGAGCTTGGGTCGCGGGCCTTTGGCTTTCACGATGAGCCGGTCCCCGATTCGAACCTTGTCGCTCGGAAGGTTGTTCCACTGCTTGAGCAGCTCGGGTGTGGTGTCGAACCGGTTGGCGATGCTCGAGATCGCGTCTCCGCGCCTCACTACATAGTAGATCGGCTGGTCGATCAGCGCGGCAATGGCCGAGCGGATGCGCCGCTCGCGAATCGCTTCCACTCGCTGCGCATCGAGCTTTCGGTTCACGTGCTCGATTAGGCTGTCGAGCGCCGGACCATCTCCTCTCGACGCGGCGAAAATCTGCTCACCGGTAGCGGGGTGCTTCACGCGCACGCCGTGCGCGGTCAGGAAATAAAGACGCTCTGTCTTCATCGAGAGCATCGTGTCGTTCGGGAACTCGTAGGTGAGAATCGTGGCCGGGGCATCCTCGTTCTCGAGCTTGTCGCTCGGCGCGATCCCGACGAAGATGACGCGGTCAGTCGTGGCGACGAGGAGCCCGTTCGCTGCGCGGTAGTAGTCCGTTGGACGCCGCTGGAAGGCCTTGGAGAATTTCTCGACACGCTCGCCGTAGTGAAGCATTCCTCCGTTGAGCTCGCGAGCCGCCGATCTCCATGCCCCGCGAGCGTCCACGTGGCGCATGAACACCGTATAGCCGAAGACCATGATGCCGATCATGACCAGGAAAAGGCCGATGACCGTGCGTTTTATGAACCGGAACCAACGATAGATGCCTTCTGATTCCTTCATTCGGGCGAAAAAAAAGGGTCAGGCAGCGCGCTGACCGACTGGCAAAGATGATCAGGCAGTTGGGCAATCTCCATACCCGAAGGTGGCATGCAGGGTGCAGATTTAAAGGTCATGACTACGCCTGAAACCGCCGATCGCCCGGAAGACGACTCCGATTTTCCGAACGATCGACGCCGGTCAGCAGGAAGTGTCTACACCAACGTGCGGCGGCGATCTTCGGAGAGGCCGCCGCTCAAGCGTTGGCAGAAGGCCCTGTTCGCCGCCGTGCACGCGGCAGGCGCGAGCGCCCTTCTCGCGGCGGGCGTGATCTTCACCCTGAGCAACCAGAACCCCAAGTACGCCAAGCCGGGCGATCTCCTTCGGCTTCCAGCGTCGCTAGTCGTGGCGCCGCCGCCGGTGACCGAACAGGTTTTCAGGGTCAGCTCCTATCTTCGGAAGTTCACCAAGGACACCGTGCGGGCGAATCGCATTGCCACCGCGCTCATCCGGGAAGGCGGAAAACGAAATCTCGACCCGGCGCTTCTGGTCGGATTGCTGATTGCCGAAAACGCCAAGCTCGATCCGTATGCACGCAGCAACGTGAGCGCCCGCGGCATCATGCAGGTAATGCCTTTCCATGCGGGGAAGTGGAAACAGTGCCCATCGCGCGATCTCGCTGACATCGACTCCAACATCTGCTATGGCACGAGCATCCTGGCCGACATGGTGAAGCGGTCGCCTTCCATGCATCGGGCATTGCTGCGATACAACGGGTGCGTCAGGGGTACCAATACCCCGCGTTGCCACACGTATTCCGGCAAGGTGATGAAATACGCCGATCAGGCCGCCTCAGCGATGCTGCGAGTACCGCTTCCGACCGGTTTGAGCAGGGACTCGGTAGAGGCGCCGCCCGCGCCGTAATCACAAAGATGATATTTCGGGAGCAGGGTTCCCTATAAGGTCAATCCGATTAACGTTATACGTGTTACAGTAACACCATTAACGGATTGGGTATGTCTGAATGGATTGGCCGCGAGCTCGAGACGCTGCGCAAGCAGCGGGGCCTGCGGCGCGAAGACGTAGCCGCTCAGCTCCCCGTTCCGGTATCGCCGTCGACCATTCGCAACATCGAGCATGACGAGCACTACAACGTCTCGCTCGAAGCGTTGCGACAGATCGCTGCGGTACTTGGAGCAGAGGTGCGGATTTCGCTGGAAATCGTCCCCGAGCGGGACACCGGCGAGGTACCGCTTGGCAAGCGCGTCGTGGACAACGAGTACTTCATCAGGTACATCCGGTCGAAGTATCCGGATTGCCCGCTGACGAACTCGCAGATTGGCCGCCGGATGTGGAGCTTCGCAGCTTCACACGGTGCCGAGCTGGTGCGCGAGCGCAAGCATCTGAAGAAGGTGACCGATCCGGCATCAGGAACCACACTTCACCCATCGCCATCGACGGCGGCGGAATACGAAGTGTGGGAGAAGGATTTCGTTCAGCTCGAGCGGTTCGCAAACCGCCTGGGCAGGGCGTTTTCCGACGGCAAAGGGGGAGTCCTTGTACCAGCGGCCTGACGGCGGTCTGTCGAGAGTCACACCGGGAAAAACCAGCCTGAAGTTCGTGCAGTCGCACGAGCAGGTCGCGGGACTGTATCGCTCGCGATTCCGCCCAGCTGCCCGTGCGGTCGCCCAGGCCCTCGCGCTCGTCATGCTTCTCGCCGGCGGCACCGTCTACACGCTCCAGAATCAGGCTCCGAAGTTCACGCGTCCCGCCGCTCTTCTCGAGATGCCTGGGGCCGTGATCAGCGCAACCAGGCCGGGCGAAGATGCATTCAAGCTGAGCCAGGTTCTTCGCCGCTATACGAGAAACGGCGAAGTCGCGGATCGAATCGCAAACGCTGTCGTCGCCGAAGGGCGAAAGAAGAAAATCGATCCGACGCTCCTCGTCGGCGTAATGCTCGTCGAGACTGACAACCTGAATCCGCGGGCCCGCAGCTTTGTCGGGGCGACGGGGCTGATGCAGGTGATGCCTTTTCATCGCGGACGATGGGGCTGCAAGTCGAAGGATCTCTACGACATCGAAGGCAACATCTGTCATGGAGTCAGCGTGCTTGCCGACAACATCAAGCGTGCTCCGAACCTGCGCGTTGCGCTCCAGCGATACAACGGCTGCGTGCGCGGCACGAACACCCCCGGCTGCGGGAATTACTCGCGGAAGGTCCT
>DASWQD010000146.1:0-2761 GCA_036398255.1 Gemmatimonadaceae bacterium
TCCTCGAGCGGAGCGAGAGCGACCGCGGCGACAGTGGCGGCGCAGTTGGCGTTCGTTACAATCGCGCCCTTCCATCCGCGCTCCCTCCGCTGCCGCTCGAGAAGCTGAAGGTGGTCGGCGTTCACTTCAGGGATCACAAGCGGAACGTCGTGCTCCATTCGAAAATTCTTGGCGTTGCTGAGCACGAATCGCCCCGCCGACGCAAATGCGCGCTCGACATCCCCTGCGACGCTTGAATCGAGCGCGGAGAAAACGATGCGCGAGCTCACCCGCGACGGGTCCGTCGGGAGAACGATCATGTTCGCGACCGCCTCCGGCATCACGCCCTCGATCCATCGCGCTGCTTCCGAGTATCGCTTCCCCTCGCTTCTCTCCGACGCAGCTACTTCCGCGACTTCGAACCAGGGGTGATCAGCGAGCAGGCGAATGAAGGTCTGGCCCACCGCACCGGTTGCGCCGAGAATGGCGACTGGCCACTTCCTGCCGTTCGAGCTTGGGATCGTCATGACGCGAGCAGCTGTCGAGCGATTCGCTCGTACGCATCCACGCTGGCGCGCAGCTCCTCGATGGCGATGTGCTCGTCCGGTGTATGCGCCACATGAATCGAGCCGGGACCGAAAAGCAGCGGCGTTCCCCACCGCGACAGGAGAGGGATGTCCGATGTGTACGCCATCGGTGCGACCTCGAACCCGTCGACGAGGTGAAACTTCTGCGCCGGAATGTGAGAGCCGAACTCGACTTCCGCCCGGCCTTTCGCCCATTCCTGAATGAGCTTTTTCATCGGCTTCACGTCGCCGACGAGCCTGATCATCATCTCGGCCTCGGCGTGCGCGGGGACGATGTTGGCTGCCGTGCCGCCGCGAATCGTGCCGATGTTCACCGTGGTTTGACCGAGCACGGGATCCGACGGAAGTGGAAGCTGGTGAACCGTGGGAAGAAGCTGGAGCAAAGGCTCGATTGCCGATTCGCCGAGCTGGGAATACGCGGAATGAGCCTCGCGGCCGCGTGTGCGAACGGTGACGCGAAGCGATCCCTTCGCACCGCTTGCGAGCTTGCTTTCGGTTGGCTCGCCGTTGACGAGAAACCGGCTCTTTGTAGAGAGATTGTTGGCGGCGCGCGCTCCGTCCGAACCCTGCTCCTCTCCAACTACCAGGAGGAGATCGATTCTGTTCTCTCCCGACTGTACGAGTCTCTCCGCCGCAACCATCATAGCCGCCGCGATGCCTTTCGCATCGCAGGCGCCGCGGCCGTACAGCTTGTCGTTCTCGACGCGCGGCGCGATGTGGGGCGGGACGGTGTCGAGGTGCGTAGAGAACGCGACGCCGCCCCCGGAGCGCGATGCCCAGACATTGCCGCGACCTTTCGAGACTTCCTGCACGGTGACGTTCCACCCTCGGGCAACAAGCCACTTCGAAACGAAATCGACGACGGCCTTTTCGCTCCCGGAGAGCGAAGGAATCGCGAGTAATTCAGCTGCAAGAGCGACGACATCAGTCATGGGCCGAAAGGTACACACGAGTGTGCGTCGCGCACTACCGACCTTGCGAACCGGCTAAAACCAAAGCTCGGGTCTCACACGGAGGTAACGAGGAAGCCGGAGTTTCACGGAGGTTGTTTTTCAAACGACGGAAAAGCCCCGTTCCCCGTCGTCAATAAAAGAACGCTCCGTGAAACTCCGCCTTCCCTCCGTTACCAGAGCTTTGGTTTTTGGTTTTATGCTCCGATCGTCCCCGGATCCGCTCGCATCGAATCCTGTACGGTCCCAGGCTCGACGCCCTTCACGTGCTCGATGAACATCAGCTGAACGAGGCGATTCGCTTCACGATTGTATTCGTCGTGATGCCGCTCGCCGGTCTCGCCGATCTGGGCGAGCTGTGTATTGCCGAGCGCGCGGCCGGCATCGCGGAAAGTCTTGAACGTGTCTTCCGCCTGCCGTGACATCACGATGTCGCCCACCAGTCGCAGGAAGTCGCTCTCTCGCGCTTGGTCTGCGAGATCGCGCGCCTTGCCGAGCACCGCGCCGATGATCTTCTTGCCCTGGCCCGCTTCGGATCCGATGGCAGTCTGGTATTCCTCGAGCATCCGCTGATGCTCCCGCACGCGCGGGATGTGGCGGCTGCAGAGGTCGCGGAATCTCGCGTCGTCTGCCTGTTGTTCGTGATCCTCGAGCGCTTCGAGAAAGGTCTTGTGCTGCATCACCGCGTTGTTGACCTGGCTTTTGAGAAAATCGATTCCTCTGTCCATCTCTACTCCAGTCTGAGTCCTTCGCTCATGCGGCACATCACGGACCACAATCGGGGTGTCACAACCGTGTCGACGGCGCGGTTTTCCACACGAGCTTTTTGTGATTTTCTACCTTAAAAACGCTTGCGTAAATGGTCCGGCAACGGTTAATATTCACCACCGAATAGAGACCGAATAACGTGTCTCTAAGTGCTGTGTTACGAAGGAGTTACCTTGCCGGTAAAAAGGGGGGCGAAGAAGGCCGTCAGCCGGAAAGCGCGGGAGGTTGAGCGGCGGGTGCGGATCAAGGAGAAGGATCCCTGCTCGATGTGCGGAAAAGACACCTCAGTGGAGCGTGTCTTCAGGGTCGAAGAGAAAGGCGGGAAATCGAAAAATACGCACCTCGTCTTCTTCGACAGGCACGGATGGTACTGCGAGCATGGGGCTCAATGCCAGGCCGTGACCGACGTGAGGAAATTCCTCAGACATAGTCGATAAGGATTACAACGGACGGACAGAGAGATGATTGCAGCAAACG
>DASWQD010000147.1:0-2833 GCA_036398255.1 Gemmatimonadaceae bacterium
CCTTTTCTCGGGCGTCCCCTTGATGTCCGGAAAGGCCAGGAACTGCAGGACCTGGTCCTCGGGCCGCCAGACTCCGCGCAACTCATACTGAGTCCAGCTGCCGGTCGCCGAGGCGACGATCTCTCCCTCGCCCGAGCGCTCGCACGCCCAGCCGCGAGCCTCGAAATATTGCTCGAGGATCTCGATCGGAGCGCCATCGTCGCGCTCTTCCTGGATTTCTTCGTCGCTCAGGTTCACGCCTCCGAGCCGCCCTTGGCCTTGCCCGGGCGCTTTGCCGCAGCAGGACCTGCGACCTTCGCCTCGAGCGCGGCGATACGGCCCTTCAGGGCTTCGTTCTCGTCGCGCGCAGCGGCCGCCATCGCCTTCACCGCCTCGAACTCGTCGCGGCTGACGAAATCGGCGCCCGCCATCCATTCGCGCGCCTTCTCGCGCATGGACGCCTCGGCCTCACGGCCCACGCCGGCCATGGTCCCGGCAACGCCGTTCACCATCTTCACGAAGTCGTCGAACAACTTGTTCTCGGACTGCATATTCCTCTCCTCCACCATGCCCGATGGATGTCAGCTACACGAACGGGCAATGGATTGCGGCACTTACCGCAGCCGCGAAGCACAATGAGACCAAATAGGGAAGCCTGAACGCGTCCGCCAGTGGCGTCAGTCAGCGCAGCGCAATCGCTTTCAACTGGAGAGCGCCCGTCTCCGGCAGAAGCACCTTCAGCTTCTTGCGCTGGAAGTCGATCGAAACGCGATCGAAGCTGCGAAGGGCGTTCATCCCGAGCAGCAGGGCGGGCTTGTCATCGAGGTTGAGCCTTCGGAACGCATGCGAGTCGGCGAAGACGATCGGCATGTTCTTGAGCTTGATCCCGCCGACCTCGAGCTCGCGGACGATCGTATATTCACCCATGATCTTTTCGCCAGTGACCGACAAAAGTTCGACCTCGCCGGTGCGCTTCACCCTGCCTCCGCGGCTGAGCTTGTTCCGCAGCTGCATGTTGCCGATCGATATCTGCGCGCCCGTATCGACCACCAAAGTAAGCGGAATATTCTCGGCTTGCGCCTTGCTGAGGATCAGCCGTCCGTTCTTGACCCGCGCGGTCACGACGATCGTGTCCTTGTCCTCCGGGACGTGGGTATCCGCTGGGACGATCGTCAGAGTCTGCTTGCGGAAATCGAACAGGACGCGCTGCGAACGGAGCGAGTCGAGCCCGAGGATCCCGTCCGCGCCCATGTGCTCCGAATCGAGGAGCGCAGCATCGACGTTCCGAACCTGCCTGGCGGTGATGTCGAGCACTGGAACGTTCGCGGTCACGATGTGCGATTCGCCGGTGACGCTGTGGAGAATGGTCTCCTTGCGATCGCCGAGCTGTAGCTGACGCGCGAGATCGGACGAGATTGCGGTGCGGTCCGCGCCCGTGTCGATCAGGAAGCGATAGGGCCCATGTCCGCCAACGCGAACGGGCACGGTCATCCGGTCGTAGCCGTCGCCCTTGAAACGCAGATCCGTCGCCTGCGTGGTCCTGTCGACCTGGTCCGGGTGGGAAACCGCCTCATATTCCTGGGTCCTGATCGGCGAGACTTCGGTTCGCACCGCATTCACAGGAAGTTTGAGCGTTTGCGCAGCGAGTGGGAGGGCCGTTCCCAGGAGGGCCACACCAACGAAAGGCAGAATTCGCATCGTCCACCACCCCTTTGCGGCGGCGCTTATACCACGAATGCCCGGCGGCACGGGAATTTCGACGAACGGGCCTAGCCCAGCAGTCGAACGCCTTCGCCTGGATTGAGCTTGCCGATCGCCGAATTGAGCGTCGCTGCGAAACACAACCAGAGCAGGTAAGGGAGCATCAGGTAGCCAGCGACCGGGCGGATCTGCCGGAATTGGCCCGCAGCGAGTGCTGCGAGACCCGCCATGACGACGATCACTACGAGCGCCGGCTGAACGGCATGCGCCGCGAAGAAGATCGGCGACCAAGCTAAGTTCAGCGCAAGCTGAGCGAAGAAGAGGATGAGTGCGTTCCGGCGTTGTCTGGTGGGCGGCTTGGCCAGGATGAGCGCCACCGCGATCCCAAGCAGAGCGTAGAGGACCGGCCAGACGACGCCGAACACCCAGCCCCGCGGCATGAAGCTCGGCTTGGACAGCGCGTCGAACCAGTCGTTCCCATATCCGGAGTTCGACAGCCATCCGCTGAGCGATCCGGCAAGCATGATCGCCGGGACGGAGTAGCAGGCGATCCGCCACCATTCGCGCTGCGCTTCCCGTTCAGCCATTCTTCTCCGCTCCAAGCAGGAACTCGACATTGCCTTCCGGCCCGGTGATCGGGCTCTCCGTCACGCCGAGCACAGTCCAGCCCTGCGATTCAACCCAGCCTTTGGCCTGTGTGCAGACGCGCTCGTGGACGAACGGGTCCCGAACGACGCCGCCTTTCCCGACTTCCTCCCTTCCCGCCTCGAATTGCGGCTTCACGAGCGCGACCAGCTTCCCACCCGGCTTCGCGAGTTTCAGCGGAGCTTCCAGCACCTTGGCAAGCGATATGAAACTCGCGTCGCAAACGACGATATCGACAGGTTCGGGAACCTGCTCTTCCGTGAGGAACCGTGCGTTCGTTTGCTCGTGCACGATTACGCGTGCGTCTTGCCGCAGCTTCCAAGCGAGCTGGTTTGTGCCGACATCCACGGCATAGGCCTTCGCAGCGCCTCGCGTCAGCAGGACGTCCGTGAAGCCGCCGGTCGAGCTGCCAACGTCGAGCGCCACGGCGCCCGTCACGTCGAACCCGAAATGCGTCAGTCCGTGATCGAGCTTGATGCCACCCCGCGACACCCACGGATGATCCTTG